>JBAUCP010000636.1:0-3797 GCA_049677625.1 Occallatibacter sp.
CCGGCTTAAGTTCGTCTCAATTCGAGATATCCACCTCAGAGGTGAGCGGAAGTGGTCCGACAACTGGCGTTTCGAACCCAACCTCCACTTCGGCGACGGTCACAGGTGAAATCTATACGACCGTGTCATCGTTCCCTCTACACGGTACGGGCGTAGGCGCGAATATCCAAGCTGCACCGGCGCTGGAGTCCGCTATCGGCGGCGGCCTCATGACGCCGGAACAAATCGCCGTCGACGGCGAGGGGAACGCCTATGTCGCCGATCCGGGCCTTGGCAAGGTGCTTAAGTTCGCGGCGGGATCTGGCACGAAGGGCACGCCTACTGCCGTTGGAAGCGGCTTGACCATGCCCACCGGGGTCGCGGTTGACCGTGCCGGCGATGTTTTTATTGCCGATTACACCAACAATTCCGGCAGCGTCTACGAGATTGCCTCCGTGTCCGATGGGTTGGTTGTCGCTGGAGGACAAATAACGCTGGTTAGCGGTCTAGGCAACAACCTGAGTCTGGCCGTGGACGGGCTGGGCAATGTCTACATCGCCGACCCGAGCAATAAGCGCGTGGTCAAGGTGAGCATCGGCATTACGGGCCCGTCGGAAACCAATCTGACTGCCGGGTTCAACTCTCCGTCCTATGTGGCCACGGATGCAAACAACAGTCTGTACGTCGTGGACGGGGCAAACCTCTTTGAACTCGTTGCGCAGCCGGGCAACGTGTTAGGCGCGCCAACCACGCTACTGAGCAACTTGAGTGGCGCCACCGGCGTGGCAGTCGACCCGTCGGGCGCAGTCTACGTCCCCTCAGCCGGCGGCACCGTGCGGATTCCCTCCGTAAACGGCTCGCTCGCTCCCACCTCGGAAACCGTGATCGCACAGAGCGTGACCAATCCGGACAGCGTGGCCCTCGATCAAACCGGCAACGTGTATCTGGCCGATGGCACGGCCTTGAACGTGCACTTCGTCAATATCAACGGCGCACTTGCACTGCCCACTCCCGCCACGCTCACCTCGTCCACATCTGCATCCGCTACCATCACGAACATCGGCAACTCGAGCCTCACTGTCACCGGGTACACCAGCACCAATTCAGTGGACTATACCGGTGGCGATGGGACCTGCATCGGCGATAGCCCGCTGGCCGCGGGCGCTACCTGCGTCGTCGACGTCACGTTCAATCCGGGAGCTGGAGAGCAGGGCCCCCTTACGGGCCAGATCGGGATCACAAGCAATGCGGTTAACTCCCCGATCCTTATCGACGCTACCGGCACGGGCTTGACGTTAGCCAACTCGGCAGCGAACTTCACAGTTGCTGGCACGGCCGAGGTTGTCAACGCGCCGCTCACTTTGACCGTTGCTTCGAAGAGCGGAACCGGAGCAGTTCCTTCCGGAGAGGTGACAATAAGCTACCAGTCCTGGGTCTCGCAGAATCCGGCCGGTTGCGGGAACGCCCCGCTCCCAGCATGTGTCCCCACGGTTATTCCGGTGACCAATACTGTCTCGGCGACACTCGATGCCACAGGCAAGGCGACGGTGAATTTGGCGCCGATATTAGCCGGGAGTCAAGCTGTTACCGTGGCGTACGGCGGGGACAGGGTGTTTGGCAGATCGACATCGACAGTGACCGCTACGGTGGCGAAGTCTGCAGTCACGAGCATCACTTTGCCTAAGTTCCCCGACCCGTCCGACATCAACATGCCTTTTGTGGTTCCGGGCACCGGCAGTGGCACTGTCCCGTACGACGGATCGGAGAATCCCTGGCAATACCAATTCAATATAACCGTGAACACGGCCATAGGTGCTCCCACCGGCACGGTTACAGTCATGGACGACTCGACCGCCTGCCCGCCGGGGACCTCTGCCACCGGTTTAGGCACTGCAGCCTGTGTCTTGGCCAATTACTCGGGCACAGCATGTCCACAGCAATCCGGTGCCGCGACGTTAACGGTTCAAAGCTCCGGCACCGCCCCTGTTGGCCCGGTCGCGTTCCCCACAAATTGCCTGTGGAATGTACCCTCGGGCATCACCTATTCGCCGGTTATCTTCACGCACTATATCTGGCCCGTGTATAGCGGCGATGCGAATTTCCTGGCGTATACCGGTCCGACGAAGACCGTGCTCCAGGCCGTTCGGGGTCCCATGGTGCAGATCACCCAAACCGGCAATGCGGCGTCGCAGACCGTTGCGCCGACACTTACCGTACAACACGGATCCTCGGCGAGTATCAATTTGACGCTCACGTCGATACTGGGTTACGGGATAGCCGGAAGGAACGGGCAGTTGAACGATTCCAACTTCCCGGTATCGCTGACGTGCGACGTTCCCATTCCGCATGCCGAGTGTACGGTCAGTTACGTCGGCACCGACGACCCCAACCAGGTCACCGCTCCCGACTCAGTGCAAATCCCCTGCCCCTCCAGCGCCTCAACGACTGAGGTCGCCGCCGGCACCGTTCAATGCACTCCCGGACTGGCGACTGTAACGCTCTACACGGATGTTGCGGTGGGCACAACAACCAGCCAAAACGCCCGGGATGCCTCCGTTACCTTGGGCGCCCTGTTCGGCTTCGGGATGGTTGGGCTCTTCTTCCGCCGAAGAGCATTCGAAAAGGGCCATCGACTTTTGATGATCCTTCTGATGATCGTCGGAGGCGCCTTGGCAGTTAGCGTCACGGCCTGCTCAACGACAAACCTGAGCCCTCAATCGTCGCTGGCGTCAACGCCCGGAACCTACCCTATGACCATCACGGCATCGGAGGTCGGCACCCAGACCATCAATCTCGCAACCGGTGCGGTAACCATCTACGGCACCCAGAACCAGGTTTCCTTGCCGTTTGTTGTCAATGTGACGGTGCAATAGCACAAGCTGGCCGCACCGAATGAACCATCTTACCCATCACGCCGCGCAAGCGGCGTGATGCGTTTTTGCCAAGCTCTTTTTCATCAGAGCCGTGGTGTCTTTTCGAAGGTTGAATCGAAGATGCGGGAGCGGGAAATTTAAGCGGGGCTTGCGCCATTGGGCATGGACGCAACAGGGACGCTGTCCGACGAGCCGCGGGTTCCATCGAACCATGCCACTCCACAGCCCACCAGCGGCGCGCGGTCCATGAGTTCGGAGACGCGCAGTTCCACCGATCCATTCTGCAGTTGGCTTCGCGTAGCCGGCAAAAATAACTGCGGCGAGCGGGAGATGCCTCCGCCCAGTACGGCCACGTCCGCGTGGAAGCCGGCGAGCAGCGTATTCAACACCCGCCCCAGATGCCGGCCGAACTCCGCGAATGCCTCCGCTGCTGCGCGATCGTGCGCCGCGGCAGCGGCCAGCTCAGCCACGCTGCGCGTTTGCCCTGTGCTCCGTTCGTAGTGTCCTGCAATAGCGCGGGCCGACACGCGGTCTTCCACCATCCCGGTCTCGTAAGGGACATTCCAGATCTCGCCTCCTGGCGGAACGCCGGGTCCCTCGGTCACCAGTTTGCCATTCACCGCGAACGCCGAGCCGATGCCAGTGCCCAGCGTGAATCCAACGGCGCGCCCGAATCCGCGCGCGGCGCCTGCGCCGATCTCTCCCAGCAGAAAAGCATCCGCGTCGTTCAGGAATCGCACCTGATCGGGCTCGCAGCCCAGCCGCGCTGCCAGAGCCTGGCGCAGGTCCACGCCGTAGAGATAAGGCAGCTTGTGCCGCATCAGGCTGATGCCGGCCTGGAAGTTGAACGGCCCCGGCACGGCGAGCTCTGCGCCCATGCCGTCATCGCAGCCGGCAGCCGCCTCAGCGCCCAGCCGGCAGAGAAGATTGACAAAGCCATCGCTG
>JBAUCP010000637.1:0-1506 GCA_049677625.1 Occallatibacter sp.
GACCCGGACGGAAGAAATCCCGCCCCTTGAGGTTCTCCTGAACCGCCTGCCAGTTCTCGTGCTGACCTTTCGAGAACTCCATGCAGAGACGCTGCAGGCCCTCGTCGAAGCGGCCGATTGCCTTGTCCTCGGTCACGCCGCGGTAACACTGCAGCCGCTCGATGTGCGTGCCGGCTGCGGCGGCAACAGAAACGGCCATCTGCGTTTTGCCTGACCCTGCGGGCCCTTCGAGAAGCAGCGGCTTTTGCAACTTCGCAGCGAGAAAGACCACCTGAGTCATTACCGGATCGATGAAGTAGCCGGTGGCAGCGAGTTTGAACCCGAGATCGTCGATTGAATCAAACATCGCTTTGTCCTCGCTCCTCAGCCCCGGTGGGCGTCACGTTCTGCATTAATCTGGCATTCGCGCTCTGCGACCAGACGTGCAGGCCGGAGCCGCATTGAACCCATACATTCGCTAGCGAAGTGGCTTCCAATGCGGCAAGGAAGACCAGGAGCCCGCGCGCCGGGAGATCGCCCGTCCACGCAATCGAGATCGCCTTGCCGAAGTAGACCGTCACGATTCCTTCGAGAACCGTTAGCAATACCGCCATGATCAGATAGGTTACCTGCCACTTCACGTGGGCCTCCTCCAATGCGGAGACAGCATGAGGCAGTATCAAAACTCGGTCAAATTTCCATCTGCGGGTATGGATTAACCGCGCTGTGTTCGGTGCACGATTCCAACTGCGCCAGCGACTAAGCTGTTTGAGCAAGTCGATTGCGCGATATGCGGACTGACCCTGGTCTCCGGCCGTTGCCGCCAGTCGGCAAGGCATCCACCCATTGCTCAATCGCTTCCGGGCGGTAACGCACAAGCGGTCCCACTTTCACGTACTGCGGTCCTTCTCCGCGGAGGCGCCACCTTCTTAAACATGCCAAGCTGACTTGGATCTTTTCTGAAACCTGGATTTCATTCAGGAATGATTCCATTTTGTTCTCCTTGTGTTGCATCCTTTGATCGAACTGACTGAGAGGTGGTCGAACTGACCGAGAAGGTAACCCGAGGTCTGATCTCGGTCAATTCGACCCGTACACCCCGCTTTGCTATTCGGAGGATCTCGCCTTCGAGGCAGAGCCCAATGGGGAGTTTCCCTTTCGAGAGGCGATTACGGACTCCACCGCCTCCCGCTTCGCCTTCATCCGGATATGGCTGTAATGACGAAGCATCTGACGATCGACGTGCCCGGCGATCTCCATGATGGTTTCGTCGCCGGCGCCACTTTCGGCCAGTTCTGTGATGAGCGTGTGCCGGTTATCGTGCCACCGGCCTTTCACTTTTGCGTTGTTGCGGGTGGTCTTCCAGGCCGTTTTGAATGAGGTAATGTGCCGCGCCGGATCCGAGGGCCTGGGTTTACCCCAGGGGAAGACGTACCACTCGTCGCTGATCTCGCCAAAACGCTTGCAATACCATGCGCGATGGTCGGTGAGCGCCTGGTAGACCTCGGAGTTCATAGGAACGATTCG
>JBAUCP010000638.1:0-5365 GCA_049677625.1 Occallatibacter sp.
GCCCCTGGCGATGGATCAACTTTTCGATGCGTACACCGGGCGCCGCAAATCGAATGAATCATTCCTCGAATTCAGCCGCCGGCACAGCATTCAAGAACTGAAATCGTTCTGCGAAGTTAAGGAGCAGGTGTAGCCATGGTCGAAAGCATTCCCTTCATTCCGGACAATGCTCCGTTCACGCCTGAGCAGTGAGCGTGGCTTAACGGTTTGCTTGCAGGAATATTTTCAACATCTGCGCTGTCCACTACTGCTCCGGCCAAGCCATCGCATCGCATTGCCGTTCTCTATGCGTCGCAGTCGGGCACATCGGAAGGACTGGCTCGCAAGCTGGCCAAGGAGTTGAAGGCCCAGGGCCATGTGCCTGCCGTATCCACGCTGGTGGGCTATACTCCGGCTGCGCTGGCCGCGGAGAAATACGCTCTTATCCTTGCCAGTACGTATGGAGACGGGGACGCGCCGGACGGCGTTCAACCGTTTTATGAGCAGCTCTGCCTGGAGCATTTTCCCCGCTTTGAAGGTCTCTCATACGCTGTATTTGCGCTGGGCGATAAGCACTACGAACATTTTTGCAAATTCGGCAGCGACCTGGACGCGAAGCTCGCTGCGCTGGGAGCAAACCAGCTCTGCAATCGGGTGGATTGCGACGTGGATACCGACGAGCCCTTTCAGCGGTGGAAGTCTGCGCTGATTCCTCACCTGAATGAGATCGCAGCCGGACGCAAAGCCGGTGAGCCTTCCCTTCAATCCAGCGTGGGTGAAACCAAGCGGACCGGCGGAGAATTGACAGCTTCCGCTGCAAAGACGACACCGGCTGCAACATTTTCGCTCGACAACCCGCTGCTTGCGCCATTGGTCGATAAAAAAGACCTGACGCACGCCGGCTCCAGCAAGTTGACGCTCCATCTCGCGTTCTCCATTGAGGGAACGGACCTTCGTTACGAAGCGGGCGATGCCTGCGGCGTGATTCCACAGAACGATCTCAATCTGGTTGCCGAGATTCTCCAGACCTTGCGGTTCAACGGCAATGAAAACGTGCCATGCGGCAAGACGGACACGACTACTCTCCATTACGCGTTAACCCACCATCTCCAAATCACCCGGCTGAACCGTAAAACCGTGAAGGAATACGCGACGCGCGGCAAATGCACGAGACTTCTCGACCTGTTTGTTCCGGAGCAGCAGCAGTACCTTGACCGATACGTGTACGACCGCGGGCTCATCGATCTGCTGGTCGAGTATCCCGGTGTGGTTGAAGACCCGGCGGAACTGGTAGCCATGCTGCCCAAGCTCACGCCGAGGCTCTATTCCATCTCATCCAGTCCTGTCGCTCACCTGGGTCAAATACATACAACCGTGGCGGTGGTTCGCTACAACTCGCACAATCGTGAGCGCGGAGGCGTCTGCTCAACGCTGTTTGCCGATCGCTCCGCACCGTTAGACCGCCTGCCGATTTACATACAGCCCAACAAGAAATTCAAACTGCCGCAAGATTCCGATGCGCCGATCATCATGATTGGGCCCGGCACAGGGATTGCACCCTTTCGAGGATTCCTGCATGAACGCCGTGCGTTGGGCGCGAAAGGGCGCAACTGGCTCTTCTTCGGCGAGCGTAGCGAGGCGACCGACTACCTCTACCGGGAGGAACTGGAGGCAATGCGGGCGGACGGCCATCTGGCACGGCTGGATACCGCCTTCTCGCGCGACCAGGAGGACAAAGTCTACGTACAGGACAGAATGCTTGAACAAGCAGCGCTGTTCTGGAACTGGCTGCAGGACGGCGCCGGCGTATACGTGTGCGGCGATGCCTCTCGCATGGCGAAGGATGTACATGCCGCGTTGCACAAGATCGTGGAGAATCAAGGCGGCATGTCAATGCATGCGGCCGAGGAATATGTGCATACTCTGAAGGAAGAACACCGTTACCACCGCGACGTGTATTAACGAATCAGGATATCGGCCGTAAAAAAACGATTGCATTGGCGGAAAGGCTGCTCTTGCATGTGCAGTTCTCCCCATCTCCGATTTCACTGCCAGCGAGTTTGAAGAAACCATATGAAGCTGCGAATCAAAGGAAACTCATTGCGCCTCCGGGTCTCGCGCTCGGAGACCTTCCGGTTGATGCAGGCCGGGCGAATCGAGGAAACGATCCGCTTTGCCCCAGAGAAGGACGCAAAGCTGACCTACGCCCTGGAGCACTCCGCGGCCAAAACAGAAATGACTGTACTGTGCAGGTCACAGGAAGTCACGGTAACGGTTCCTACGGAAGCCGCCCGCAGATGGTCTGAAAGCGACCAAGTCGGGATGTACCGTGACATTGGCGCCGGGGATGAAGTATTGGCACTGTTGGTCGAGAAGGATTTTGCCTGTTTGGACGGCAGTGACGCTGACAACGAAGACGCCTTCGAGAATCCAAATCACGGAGCGGCTTGCTGAACCAGCGAAAAGTTCACATGGTTTCAGTGCAAGAGGTTGCGCGTGGACGCACGGTGAGTGCTTTAATGATGCAATGGCTCGTCTCGACAACTTCCGGCTGGTGGTTTTTCGCGCGGTCGCGGAGCAGCTCAGTTTCAGAAAAGCGGCGGAAGAGCTCTATCTCACGCAGCCCGCGGTAAGCCTGCAAATCAAGGCCCTTGAAGAGGAGCTTGGCGTTCAGCTTTTTGACCGTTCGGGCACGCAGGCAATGCTTACCGGGGCGGGCAAGATCCTTCTCGACCATGTCCGGCGGTCGAGCGCGCTGCTGCTGCAGGCGGAGCACAAGATTGCGGCGCTGAGCGGGGACCATGCGGGCGGCCTCACCCTGGGTGCATCCACAACGATTGCGCAGTACGTGCTGCCGCGGCTGCTGGGCGAGTTCTGCACGGCGCATCCGCGCGTGTTGCCCACGCTCATCAGCGGCAATACCGAGAGGATCGTGAGCGCGGTGGTGGAGCAGAAGATTGCTCTGGGGCTGATTGAAGGGCCGCCGCGCAGCCGCGATGTGAAGACGGAACGCTTTCTTGAGGATGAACTGGTGTTGATTGTTCCGGCAGCGCATGAATGGGCTGAACGCGGAGTGGTGGCCGCAGCGGAGATGGCCAGCGCGCCGCTGCTGCTGCGCGAGCGGGGCTCGGGCACGCGGCGCATTCTGGAGATGGCGCTGGAGCGCTCCGGCATCAAGCGCAGGGAACTGCGCGTCGTGATGGAACTCGACTCGACCGAGGCCATTAAATCCGCGGTGGAGGCGGGGTTTGGCGTGGGCTTTATCTCGCACTGGGCCATGGCCAAGGATGCGCGGCTGGGGCGCAGCTTCAGGATTGTGCAGGTGGAAGGCCTGAGCATCCGCCGCGATTTTCTGGTGACGACTGCGAAAGGATCGGAGCCGCAGGGGCCGGCGCTCGAGTTTCAGCGCTTCCTGGCTTCGCGCGCGCAGCAATCAGGGGCCAATAAGAGAAACTAATGCGGCATTATTCCTTCTGCTTGGACTAGGCGCAAAGACCGCTTCACACTGAAAGTGTGGCGAAGAATATTTTCTTTATAGGATTGATTATTGCGGCGAGCGGCCTGTTGTCTCCGCCAGTTGCTCTGGCGGCGGGCATCGTCTACGGTTTTTCCTTCGCGCATCCGTTTCAGGTCGAGTCCAGGCATCTTTCCAGGCTGCTGCTGCAGGCGTCGGTGGTGGGCCTCGGCTTTGGCATGGACCTGCACCAGGTGATTCGCGTAGGCCGGTCGGGCTTTGTGTATACCGCCGCGAGCATCACCTTCGCCATGCTGCTGGGCTGGGCGCTGGGCAAACTGTTGCGCGTCAAGCAGGGAACTTCGTTCCTGATCTCCGCAGGCACGGCCATCTGCGGAGGCAGCGCGATTGCCGCCATCTCGCCCATCACCGATGCCGGCGAAGAGGAGATCGCCGTCTCGCTGGGGACCATCTTCATCCTGAACTCGGTTGCGCTGCTGATCTTTCCCGTCATCGGGACGCTGCTGCACATGACCCAATCCCAGTTCGGACTGTGGTCGGCGCTGGCCATTCACGATACCAGCTCGGTGGTGGGCGCAACCGCCAAGTTTGGCGTTCTGGCGCTGGCCGTGGGCACCACGGTCAAGCTGGCGCGCGCGCTGTGGATCGTCCCGCTTTCGGTGGGCACCGCGGTTGCCCGCAAGAGCAAGGCGCGGATCCAGTGGCCGTGGTTCATCCTTTTTTTCTGCCTGGCCGCGGTCGTGAACACCTACATAGCGTTCTTCCGGCCCGAGTATGCCACGCTCAAGCATCTGGGGATCCTGGGCCTCACCGTAACGCTCTATCTGATCGGAACGGGGCTCTCAGCGAAGACGATTCGCGAGGTGGGCATGCGCCCGCTGTTGCAGGGGGTTCTTTTGTGGATTGTGGTGGGCGTGGGATCGCTTTCGCTGATTCTCCGCGGCTGGATTCACCTGTAAATACCGCCGTCTGCGGCCGCTTTTGTTTGTCAGATGGGCGCTTTGATTGACATCGCCGCCACCGGCGCCTGCGCGCGATGCCGGTGAAGAGCGGCGTGGGCCCATGTCTCCGCGCCCACCAGGACCAGTGTCAGCACCGCCATGGCCACCTGCAGACGCTCTGAGCGGCGCTGTTTCTTGCTGATCTGTTGGCGCCGCCACTGCGCCTCAGGCCGCGCGCGCAGCCGCCAGATCCACGCGAGCACCGCCAGGTTGACCAGCGCGCCCACCACTGCAATGATGAGCATCGGGATCCGGATGGAGTCGCGGTGAAGGGCGCGCACCGGGGCCCAGATGCTGCCCGCGGCCAGCGCCGCCAACCCGATGCCGACGCGGATGCCGTTGATGGTGAGCACCGCGGTGCACAGGCTCTGCAGCAGCGCCACCGCCGCGGCGGCAAATGACACCGCGCTCATTCCCTTGGGATTGTTCAAACGGCCTCCAAACTCCGGTGGCGGCAACAGCATCCAACCCAGTCAGAAACAGGGTAGCGCAGCCGGGGATGCTCAGCCAATCCAAATTCCGGTCGCGTGCGTACTTCAAATTGAGACGCAGGCTCAAAAAGATTCATCTAGCTTGTTGTCTCACTTTCCCTGTAACCTTTCTGGAAACGCGCCACTCTTAAGGTGCGTACCAGATTGCAGCGGAGGACGGGTTCCCGCAACCTTCCCCCAACCCCAAAACTCGCGGATTCTCTCCGCCCAACCCCTGCGAGGTTAAAGAATCATGAAAAACCAATTCAACGCAATGCTTCTCACGGCTGCTCTCGCCGGTCTAGCCGGCGGTACCACGATCGCTGCTCACGCCGCGTCTCAGAGCGCCGCGCAGGCCAACTCGGCCAAGGTCATCAAGGCCGGCCTCCGCTACTCGGGCGCCAGCGCTACCGACGACAAGCACTCCTGTAAAGGCAAAA
>JBAUCP010000639.1:0-2265 GCA_049677625.1 Occallatibacter sp.
CGTCCATCCGGATTCTCCTTGATGTGTGCTTGGCGGCTCACCTCGAAGAGTTTCTGGATGGACTCCCGGAAATGTCAAACTGCTACTGCCTCCCCGGCAAAGCCGGGGGAACTCCCGGGATATTAGACAGCTCCACGCTGGAGCCAATCCCGTTTTCGCTGCCCATGAGCAGCTACGCAATCCCTCCGGTGGATGCGCAGGCGCTCAGCGAAGAAGAGGAATGGCCGGCCATCGAGATCCCGACGGCGAGCGGTTGCCTGCGCGGCTTCTGCTGGGCCATCGGGATCGAGGGCGCGACAGGGTTTTGCGCCTATGCGGTGTGGCGTCTCTGGCAGTTCCTGCGGTAGAGCCTGTTCTTCACTTTCGCGCAGGCCCCCGGAAGCGCACGCATCAAATGACGCGGCCCCGCCGCAGCGGGGCCGTGAGTCGAGAGCCAGCCGCGGGGTGATCAGTGCGTGGCGGAAGGCTTGGGCGCGTCGGGAGTGGAAGACGGCTGCGGCGGCGCGGGAATGCCGGACTTCTCGTTATACGCGTCGATGATCGCCTTCGTAATATCGGTCGAAGGCATCGCATAGAGCACCGTAGGAGCCTGCTGCTGCTCGCTGGCGTCGAGCACCAGCGTATAGCCGTGCTTCTGCGCATAATCCGTCATGGTGCCGCCCACCTTGGCGGCAATGCGGTTCACCAGCTCCTGCATGTCAGCCTGGAAGTCGCTCTGCGCATCCTGCGTGTCGCGGTCCAACTGCTTCTTCTTCTCGTCGACGGCGCGGGCGCGGGAATCGCGATCTGCATCGCTCAGAGTGGCGCCCTGGGTCTGCAACTGCTTGGTCAGGCCGTCGATCTCGTCGTTGAGCGATTTCAGTTGCTGGCGCCTGGGATCGTACTTTTTCTGCAGGTCGGCAAAGTCGCGCTGAAACTCGTTGGTTTGCGCAACCGCGGCCTGGAACTCGATGACTGCAACCTTAGCGGGACCGGCGGCAGTCTCATGACTGGCTGTTGCGGCGGGGTGTTGTGCGGCAGGTGTCTGTGCCTGTGCTGCAAGGGCAGATCCAAGGGCAAGAGAGAGAAAAGCTAAGTGCACGCGCTTCATGCGAATTGAGTAACTCCTTCGGGACTTCGACTCATACCCCGTGAACGACGCTCTGTCCCCGGGACTGGCGTGGCAGCTAGGCGCCGGGCGCGAATGAAACTCTATCTCCGGTGCAACCTCACCTCGTCTCCAGGGAGACTCCGCGCGGGCCGCGCGAAACAGGTGACGAGGCCGTGGAAACATCGCCAGGAGCCACGGAAATTATACGGCATTTTCGAGGAGTTGGCAGGGAGGCAGGAGCGGCCGCGGCCCAATCCATCGCTATCCGATTCGCGATCTACGTTCCTTCCGTGGCCGAACCTTGGTGACTCAAGGCCGCAGATGGGCCAGGGCCCCGAAGCGATGCCAGAGGGTGTAACCCAGTCCGAGCAGTGTCAGGGCCAATAATGCTCCGGCCACCGCGAAGAAAGAAGTTTCGAGTGCCGGCCATGCCTTTGCCGGAAGCTGATCGACCAGAAAGTCCTTCAGTCCTTCATTGAAGCGCGTGGGCCTGTCTTCGTCGGGACCGGCAGGCCTCCAGTTTGAAGCCAGGAACGCCGCACGGAGGTTGGAGAGAAGGACACCGGCCGCAATCAGGCTCAAAATCCCTGGAATACGCCCTTCAGCCAAACTGACGAGCAGACCGACGACGTACAGACTGAACACCATAGCCGCGGCGGGCCAGTTTCCCTCGCGAACGCCCATGCCGCCCACCAGAAAGACAAGCGACGAGACAAAACCCGCCACCAGGTACACCGGATTGTGGGCAAATATGGCTGGAACCAGTTCAAGCAAGGCGACGACCGTACAGATCGTGAGCCCCTGCCTGCCCAGATAGTCCACGTCCCATGCGTTATCCACGGCGGGCCAGAAAATGCTCTTCATGGGCCCGTCACTGCGCTTGCTTTCGCTCGAAAGTCCAAGTGTTTGCATTGCCAAACAGCTTGCGGTGGAGCAAGCGCCGCGTCAAGTAGCAGATTGGTTATTTACAAAAAGGTAAAGTGTGGAGGCGCGAATGTTAGGGCGTATCGGCCTAGCGCCACGGGCGCAAAAAAGGCCGCCCATAACAGAGTCTGTTACGAAACTCTTCCGGTTTGCCTGAATAGATGAGAAGATGCCCTTGCGAGAGCGAGGGCATCTTCGTTTATGGGATATATCCGAGGGGATGGGCGCAGTCAGGGAACACTATTTCCGGT
>JBAUCP010000640.1:0-2484 GCA_049677625.1 Occallatibacter sp.
GCATGACCGCGTAGATTTGCGGTTTCCCAGGTCTCAAAAGCGAGACCTGGGGCACCCAAGCTCATGGGTACGATTACAAAATCACCAGGTCACGATATTA
Source organism: Occallatibacter sp. (assembly GCA_049677625.1). Classification (GTDB taxonomy): domain Bacteria; phylum Acidobacteriota; class Terriglobia; order Terriglobales; family Acidobacteriaceae; genus Telmatobacter. The sequence continues at coordinate 101 of JBAUCP010000640.1, forward strand.
GCCGCTGCCGGGATGATTCCAAAAATGACCGCGGTGCGCAAAGACTTCGAATTGTCCATGACACCGCCGCTGCGCCGGGCGTAGATTGGCTCCATGGGGTTCAACGAGAACGACGTCCGGAGGGCCTTCGATGAAGGCGAGTTTTATCCGGTCTTCCAGCCGCTGGTGGAGTTGAGAACAGGCCAACTGGCCGGCTTCGAGGTGCTGGCTCGCTGGAACCACAAAAAGCTCGGGCCCATCGCTCCGGACGACTTTATCCCCTCGCTCGAAAAGTACGGCCTGATCGACAAACTTTCGCGAACCATCCTGGAAAGCGCATTCGCCTCGCCCGCCCTGGCTGACAGCGCTCTAACGCTCTCGATCAACATCTCTCCGCTCCAACTGCTGGGCGACAAACTGGCGGAGCGGATTGCGGACACAGCGGCGCACGGCGGCTTTCCGCTCGACCGGCTCATCATCGAGATTACCGAGAGCGCGCTGCTTGACGATCTGGCGCGTGCACAGGACACGGCCCGCGACCTGAAGGCGCTGAACTGCAAGCTGGCGCTCGACGACTTCGGCACCGGCTACTCCAGCCTGCAGCATCTTCACACGCTGCCCTTCGATGAGCTGAAGGTGGACCGGAGCTTTGTTGGCTCCATGACTCTCAAGCGCGAAAGCCGCAAGATTGTGGCCGCGGTCATTGGCCTGGGAATGAGCCTGGGGCTCACCACGGTGGCCGAAGGCGTGGAGACGCGCGAGCAGACCAACATGCTGCACTGGCTCGGCTGCGACCTGGTGCAGGGGTGGTTATTCGGCAAGCCGGTGACTGCCGGGGAACTTCCGCGGGTTGTGGCCGAAGCGCGGCACAGCGCGGCGGCGCCCGTGCCGGCGCCGATTGACGGTGGCCCGATCATGAGCCGCGACCTCTTGCCGGCGCAGCGCCTGGCCCAACTGCAGGCCATCTACGACGGAGTGCCCGTGGGCCTGTGCCTGCTGGACCGCAACATGCGCTACGTGAGCCTGAACAAGCGGCTGGCGCAACTGAATGGCGTTCCAGCGGCGGCTCACATGGGCAGGACGGTGGCGGAGGTGATTCCACAGGTTTTTCCGCTCGTCGAGCCATTCATCCGCCGGGCACTGCAAGGCGAGCCGGTCAGCGGAGTTGAGGTACAAAAGCCGCCAGCCGCGGACGGCAGCGAAGGGCAGACCCTGCTGCTCTCCTATCAACCCACGTGCGATGAGGCCGGAGAGATCCTGGGCGTCTCGGTCGCCATCATGGACATTACCGGCAACAAACGCACCGAGCGTGCGCTGCGCGAAAGCGAAAACCACTACCGGCACATGGTGCGGCTCAATCCGCATGTGCCGTGGGTGCTGGATAAGAACGGCGAAGTAGCGGAGGCCAGCCCGCGCTGGGAGACATTCACCGGGCAACCCATTGAAGAGGCGCTCGGCAATGGCTGGCTGAAGATGCTGCATCCTGACGATGTGGAACCCACGCGCGAGGCCATCCGGAGGTCTCTTGCTACAGGCGAGCCGATCGACATCGAGTACCGGGTCCGGCGCCCCGGCGCAGACTGGCGATGGATGCGCTCGCGCGGCGCGCCGCGCTTTGGACCGACGGGCAAGGTCATGTGCATGTATGGCATCGTGGAGGAAGTGGACGGCCACAAGCAGGTGACCGAGGAGCTGCAGAACTGCCAGGCCGAGCTGCGCGCCGCGGTGAATGCGGTTCCCATCGGGATGGTGCTGGCCGATGCGCAGGATTGCAGCGTCTACATGGTCAATCCAGTGGCCGACCACATCTTTCGCGGCGCGGTCTTTCCCGGCCAGAAGCTTACGGAATACAGCAAACTCGGCGTGGCCCGCGCCGATGGGCGCGAGCTGCAGCCCGATGAGTTTCCGCTTTCGCGCACCATGCTGCGCGGCGAGCCGGTAGGTCTGAAGCGTGTGGAGTTCAACCGGCCCGATGGGACGCGGGCTCAGGTGGAGCTTTCGAGCAAACCAATCTACTCCGACGACGGCACGCTGATCGGTGGCCTGATGATGATTCGGGAGCTGACCGCCGAGGAGTGAACCCGAACTCTGGTGTACATCCATTGGAGAACTGCTATAGCCTTTCCTACGGCATAAAAAGCAGGAGGGGCAGCTCGTATGAATTTCGCTCGCTTTCGAGTGGCCGGTCTGGTTCTGGCAGGCAGTCTTGGGTTGGCGGCGCAAACGTCCGCGCAAATGTCCGCCGTTCCGCCGGCCGATAATCCCGTAGCCGATCCCAAAGCTGTAGTTACGCTTGGCCACGCGCGGTTCACGGTGCTCACGCCGCAGATGATTCGCATGGAGTGGTCAGCGAACAACAAGTTTGAGGATCATGCTTCATTTGTGTTTTTGAATCGCCATCTGCC
>JBAUCP010000641.1:0-2074 GCA_049677625.1 Occallatibacter sp.
GGGTGAGGCAGCGTTCTGCGCAGATGCGGTCAGACGCCGGCCGAGCGGAAGATAAACCAGCAACGCGACAGAACCAAGGCAAGCGCGAGAGACCGCCAGACCATAAAGGCCGAAGCGATGGAGCATGTAAATCATGACCGGCAGCATCGCCACTCTGCTGCCGAGCACAATGAAGCTTACGGTCCGAAAGAGGCCGAGCGACTGCAGGGCGTAAATTCCCGTGACGCTGAGGCCCGTGAGCGCTGAACCAAGCAGGATCAGCGGAAGAATTGGGGCTGCACTTTGCGCAACCGCGGCTCCTGCCCAGAGGCGAATGATGCGGTCTCCGGCAAAAAGCAGAGGCGCCGAGCATACGGCGACGATTGCGAAATTGCATAGCAGGGCTTTGAAGAGGGTTCTTCTCAACTCGGCGGTTGTGATGGAGCCGATGCGGCCGGAGAGATAGGGGAAAAGAAAGTTGAGTCCGGAAGCCGCGAGGCCGGACACAGGCTGCGTAAATTGCACGCATAACGAATAGGGGGCGACGGACTCCGCACCCATGGAGACGCCGAGAAGAATGCGATCACACTGCGCGAAGATAACGGCGCCGAGAGCCTGCAACCAGACGAAGGCTCCGAACTTCAGCAGCATGCGCGTCGCTTCCGGATGAAACATGGGCCATAAAGAGCAATCTCCCAGGAGCTGGCGCAGTTTGCGGAATTGCAGCCAGCATCCGAAGAGTAGAAACGCGGCGGTGGCGACGAGAATGCTGGCGACGCGCAACCCCGAGAGTGCGAGTACAGCCGCGCAGGCAAGCGTAAGCAGCCGAGTAACTGCGCTGATTTCGACGGTACCGCGGTATTGCTCGTATGCGCGCTGGGTGCTCACAGCGACGCTCTCAACGGCCCGCACAAGGATGAGCGTACTTGCAATGCGCAGCGAAATGAGGCACTCAGGCAGAGGCAACTGGCGTGCTGCGGCGATGCGAAGAGCGGCGGAGGGAGCGGCAAGCCAGACCAGCACGCCAAGCACAAAGCCAAGAACAAGATTGATGCCAAGAATGCTGCGCACGGTTTGGACTGTGGCTTCTGTGCGGCCGGCGCCGCGAAGGCGCGCGACGCGCTGGATGTTTGCATCGCAAAATCCTGAAGCAATAATGCCGCCGGCGCTTACCACAGCGGTAGCAACCATCCAAAGGCCATACTCGGATGCGCCAAGCCTATGCAGAACGATGGGCGCGACCAGCAGCATCCCGAATGGGTAGGAGACATAATCGACCACCCCATAGGCGGCGTTGGTGAGATGTTTTCTCATCGGACGCCTCGCCGAAATCGGGTGACGGCTTGAATTCGTCTGCGCAAGACCGGGAAGATGTCTGCGGCGAGCGACTTGCGCGGGTCAAACGGATCGATCTTCAACCAGCCGTCGCGGACAAGAATGAGCGCGGCCGCAACCGTGAACGCAAGGGCGGTGAGAAACGCGGAGAGCAAGAGCCGCGGCGGGAAACTCTTCTTCTCGGGAATGCCGGGCGGATCGATGACGCTGACGGCGGGAACATCTCTTGCCTCTTCGATGCGGGCCAGTTCGTACTGCTGGGTAAGAAGCTCGTACGCGGCCTCCTGCACTTTGACGCGGCGATAGAGATCGGCATAGGGCACGGCAAGGCGCGGAAGCTGGCGCAGCGGAGGATAGGGATCGCCGCTGTCTTCGTCTGCGGACGCGGCATCGGTGAGGCCGGCCTTATCGGGCGCAAGCGGAGCCGCTGAGCCGGTTATCTCATTCAGGCCGCGCTTGAGTGTGGCAATGCGCGCCTCGGCCTGCTGCACACGCACGTTATCATCGCCGTAAATCTGGCGCAGCGACTCGAGTCCGGATTGCTCGACAAGCAGTTCAGCCTGAACGCGTGCGCCGGCATCGACCATGGCGCGGGTCTGCTCGCCGATGTTGAGTGTCCCGCTTTTGCTCGAGAAGTCGCTCAACTGAAGCTGTGCGCGCTCGAGATCGTCCTGGACGGAATGAAGCCGCTGCTCGACAAAGACGCGCTCGCGATGTGCAGCGGACGTGTTGGTCTGGGTAACGAGCCTGTTCAACTCGT
>JBAUCP010000642.1:0-7349 GCA_049677625.1 Occallatibacter sp.
CAAGCTCCGCCTCCTCTGCCCATCCACGGTTCGAAAACCCACTTCGGCGGCAAGGGAGGTCTGCCCGTCAGAGCCGTATAGGATTGCAATGCCTTCTCCGGCGCACCAATCCAAAAGTAATAGTCAAATATCGGACCTTGTTGTGTAATACGATATTGGTTTGGACGCGTCTTCCCGATGTCCGCCCGTAAACGATAGGATGAATTGTCAAAAACCATATAGGCCTTGGAACTGTGAAAAATTGGCAGAGGCTTGTAGGTCGTATTCGCCAAACCCTCCCCGTTGCCAACCCAGTCATCCGTTCCCCAAAGAGTTAACACACTTCCATTGTGATTGAAGCGGTTATACTTCTCTCCAAAGCCATAAATAACCTCGTCAGGAGCAAGATCATTTTTGAAATCTACCGCCAATATCCTGCCATCCGAGCCAAACCGGAAAGCCAGATCGCTGGCGCCGATTTGAGTCACCATATTTTCAGAGGTGTCATAGAAAGAAATCGAAAACGGTCTTCCGCTGATAACAATCCTGCCGTCGGCGGTTTCGATGGAACATGAGCTTGAAGTCTGGGTAGCTTTCAATGGCAACAAACCATCCGGTCTCCAGTAACCTTCATCACTGCCGTAAATTCTGATGCCGCCCGTTGCCGGCAGGACGAGGCGCAGCTCGACTTCATGGCCGCCAGCCATGCACCGCATTAGCAGCGTGCCGTCTTGCACTTCCAGGCTTTCCGCGCTTATGACCGGCGTCCATGCGTCCTTCAGAATGTCCCCCGGAGAGCCATCGGCATACCACCACCTAGACATCTTATCGAGCTGGCTCAGATAAGTGTCCAGTAGTTGACACGCCTGCCCCAAATCATTCTTTTGAAACGCGGCGTTCACTTTTTGCCGGATGTATGCTAGCGCCAAGTCATTCTTTAGAATGCCCCACGACCCAGGGAGTGGCGTGAATCCCTCTTGCGTCATCAGGTCCATCCAACGTTGCGTGAGATAGAGCCGTTGCGCCAAGTCATTCTTATCCGTTGGTGTGGCTAAGGTCGACTCCATCTGCCAAATTTGTTGGCGCGTGTCGACATCGGGATAGGTCAGCGCCGCTGGCCTTTGCCACCGGAATATGCCGGAAGGCAACTGGCACAGGCTGCTTTGAGGATCCTGGACTTGGGCAGCGCCCGAGAAGTGGGTTTCGATTAAGAGGTCAACCGGCATGCATTCGTTGAAATCAATCGCCGCTGGACTGCTGAACTCGCCATCGCGCCAGCGAGTGCGCATCGGCAGAAGACCAAAATAGGACTTCGGCTTCCCGCCCAGTGTCTGCCACGGTATTTGGAAGAAAACTAGCCATTCGTCGGCTCTCTTAGTAACGGTCGCTTCGAACCCTTCGACTTTGCTGACAATTACGGAAGAATCGCGAGCGGCTGCAGCGACATCAGCAGCCACGTCAGTACTGGAACTCAACGGCCGTTCGCGGCCAAATCTCAAGCCCTGTGGTGTCGCCGCAAATTGGTAATAGGAGGAAATGCCAGTATCGGGTTGAATCAATAAGTCCACTTCATCGGGATTGGGAGGCCAATTATTAGCTGCGGAGGGCAAACCATGCAGCGAATGCCAATCCGCCTCTGGCCACCAATTTGCGTCCAGATTGGCATAAGGGAAGGACATGTCACTTTCCCCACAACGAAAAACGACAAAGAGCGCATCGCTGTTGTAAGCGACGCGGCATTCGGTCGGTACCGCCGGACGATTTTCACCGCCGACACGATAGAAACGGTTCAATGCAAGAGTATGCTCTTCATCTGCGAGCAGGTCATCGACGGAAGGAACTCTGTCCCATGGCGACTTGAGAACAACTGCGTTGGTTCCCCACGCGAGTGGCCCCTCGTCTTCCATCTCCGCGAGTCCATCGCCGCTGGAATGCGCTGTCGCGGAGGACTGTTGACTGCTCGCCGCCCCCGCTTTCAAAACTCCACCATACATTCCGGCAAGAGTCCCGATCCCAATCGCTGACTTCTTTAAGAATGTGCGTCTCTGCATTTCATCTCCCGCCTTCTGTTCATCAATTGTTGAACTGCGAGGCGCCGCACCCCCCGGCTTGGGGGAAATTGCAGCGCCAAGTTAAAGCGTCGATCCGTCGGTAACGCGACGCTCCACTCGTTGCCCATGAGAGCGGCGCCACGGGAGGCAGCGAACACCGCGCACTCGCCAAGTCACTTTCATGACCCTGCACGCCGGAGGCTTCAGCCACTTCCTTGTTTTCGCGGCTGCTTCGATCGCCACCGGCTGGAGCGGAAGCGACAGGGCGAAATTCGCGCGGCCGAACTACCCCGGCTTTGCACCGTGCACAACGCATCCTTCGTCGTCGAGCTCCGTGCGCTCACTGTATTTACAGAATGCGTGTCCACAAGACGGACTCCAAGCTACGCACTTACTTTGTTTAACCTTAGTCAGTCGTCCAAGCTAAATTGAGATCAGCCTGACAGAGGACCCCATCGTCCCGGCTTCCAGCGCAAGTGCTGCCGAAGGAATTCGAATGTTCCCTGCATATAGACCATGTGAGGTCCGCTCAAGTACTCGATCCTCGTTTTTTCTGGGATTCCCATATAGGCATAGAACCACCGCACTTTCGCATATTCGGAAGCTACCATTTGGTCCACGCTCACCTCGTCATAGTGTCCGCGCTCCACCATGAACGGCCGAGGAGCCATGAGGTTGGCAAGTTCCGCATAGTTAGCGATATTGGCAAAGTTAAACTCATACATGTCATATTCCCCCCACAGGAGATAACTAAAGTGGGTATCGACGTTGGTTGTTTTCCACACCCATTCGTTGAAATCTCCCGCACAAATGGAGAGAGCATATCGGTCCAGGAAAGGAGGCACGCGAACCGCCGTCTTTCCCCCGTAAGAAAGGCCGTAAAAACCAATTCGTTCCGAGTCAACGAACGGTTGCTGCGCCAGCCATTCAAGCGTGCGGTCGTGTTGACCGATGATGAACGAAAACAGGGCCAGCTTCAGGGGATGCCCCATGCGCTGGATGATCCGGAAGTTATCGTTCCCAATGTAGGGGTTTTGAGGAGCGTAAGTCACGAAACCTTCTTCGGCTAAGTTCACGGCAAAGTGATGATAAAAATGGGAATCAATCTTCGGGTCCGCCACATCGCGCGCCCGCCCTTCCAGTCCGTGCTGGCACACCACCACCGGCCGGCGCTCCCCTTCCTCAATCCCCTTCGGCACCAACAATATTCCGTAGGCGAATACCTCCGGCCACACGTCGAGGACAACTTCATAGCCTTTGAATTTTGGCTCATCGTAGACCAGCCGGGTCCGCGGATTGGCCGGCAGGCTGGGCGAGGGCAGCCGGCCGATAACCTCCTCCCAGATGTAGTCCCGGTACCATTTCGTTGCATCCGTCCATTGCTTCGCGGAATTTGCCCACTGAGCCTCTAGAGCCTCCGACGGCAGCATGTCTCTCTCGCGTTCACTTCCCGGCGTTGGCTCGCCCGGCCAAGTGGAGTTCGCTTTCGCCCAGAACTCTTTGCGCCGGTCCGGCGACTTGCGAATCAGAGCCTGCGTGAAACTGACCATGTTGTTGAACTGCCGCTGTAACCGGGTCTGGGGATCGTAATTCGGGCGATTATCCACCGGGGGTGTCCCCTCTCCGCGCAGGCCTTCGGCTCCCTTCAACGCCAGCAAGAACGCACTCAGCGCCTTCGCCGATCCCGGCTCACCCTGGCCCTGATCGTCAACGACCAGGTGCAATTTGTCTTGCGCCTTGAGCTCCGCATAATATCCTCGCGCGCGCTCCACTTCCTTCTGCACCGAATTCAGAGGGGGAGTAACAAGCTTCCCGTTGGGACAGGCGCCCGACTTATGCACCTCGGTCACCGGCGGCGGGCCATCCACTTGTGGGCCTCGGCAAGCTTCCACCACCAGCGCCCGCGGAGCTATCAAGCTCGCTAAGTCTGCATCTCCGAACTCTTGCACCAGTCCCCACACATCCCGGTAGATCGGTTCCTGCCACAGGCCTTCGCGCTCCTGGAAATATCCGCTGACCACCGTCGCCTTGATCCTGCTGTCCAATGCCCCGCAGTAAAGCGCCAGCAGCCCTCCTTCGCCATAGCCCATTACCCCGATCGGAAGTGCTTGGTTCTTATTTTCGCTTTCAAACCAATCCACCGCCGCCAGCACCTTCTGGACCTCAAACCCAATGACATGCCGGCCCACTTCAAACGCCATCCGATAGATCCATTCCCGCTCCGGCTCGTTGGTGTAGCTAATCCCGGGAATCCCCGACAGAGTATCGGCCCGGCTAATCAGCGTCGGAATCATCACCTGGCATCCGTTCTCCGCCAGTCGCCGCCCAAACTGCGCCGCGCTAGGTACCCCTGGAGCCATCCCCACGATCATCTCCGGCGTCCAGTCCGCATCGGGAATTGCTACCACGCGCGCCACCGGCCGCCCCTCTGGCTGGAGCAACAAACCCTCCGCAACCAAACCGTCAAAGTCAGCCACGACCGCCCCCAAGACCGGCCAACGCACCGCATAGACCTTGTATCCGCTCCCTTGGCCCACTTCCGATGGGGTGTCGAGCACCCCTCGAACCGGTTCCGGCGCCTGCGCTTCCACTCGCGCGTCGACTGCTCCGATAATCCGTTGGAAATGTTCCCGATTGTCGGAAACCGACCGGATATACGCCTCTAGCGAGCTGTAATCGCGCCTCCAGAGCCTTGTCCGATCATTGGGCGTCTCTGCCGTCCGGTTTAGCAAGAATCGATGAATCCCGTCCACCATTTGCATGGCCAGATCGCCTTCCGTGGTTAAGGGCGCAGTACCGGTTAAAACCGACTCCCCAGTCCCCGGCGAAATTGCACCCGATGCCTCATTCCCGGCAAGCATAGTCTCCTCCTGATGCGGTTCGCCGAGTAGCCCGCCCCCTAGGCCAATGCCAAGAGTCGCCGTTGTTGAGCTACTTAGAAACTCTCTTCGATTCATCTTGATCCCTCATCAACAATTTCGGCCTTTGGCTCCTCGACGTGAATTAAAGAATTGCTCTAGTTGTGCAGGAGCTCAAGTGTTGTGAATCCACACTGCTCAGTGCGGCCGCCGGGACAACCTCTCAGGGGATATCGTTCTGTATGACATCGCTGGAGTCCTGCACGGCGATGACTGCGCGCTCGCGCCGCTTCTGTTCGAGCAGTTTCGATTGTTGGAAGGCCTCCTGGGCCGCAGCCTTGTTCCCTAAGTTGCTGTACATCCGCGCAAGCTGATAGTGTAACGATCCATCCTCATCGCTCGTTAGCCCTATCTGGAGTTCGCTGATGGCCTCTTGAATCCGACCGGTTTGCTCGTAGACCTGCCCCAGCAGCGCGTGCAGATGAGGCAGCATCTGGGGCTTCGCGCCGCCGAGTGCGCGCTTCAGATAGTCCTCCGCCAGGACCCATTCGCGCCGGGACACCAGAATTTCGCCGACCAACAGGTTGAGGTCCGGGTCGTTCGGGCTCATCCCTAGAGCTCTCTTCGCTGTGCCCAACGCCTCGTCAGGGTTCGAGTCATGAGCGTATGCCGATGCCAAGCCGAAGAGTGGAGCAGGATCCTGAGGGGCGAGCGCCGATGCCATCTTGTACTCACTCTCAGCCTGCTCATAGCGCTGCCGCTGGCGGTACATATCGCCAAGAAGCAGATGCGTCCGCACCGAATCCGGTTCTAACTGCTCAAAGCGGCCAAAAACTACAGAAGCGAGTTCCTCGTTCGCCTTCACCGACCAGTAAAGGGCGGCCAAATCGTGCGGGGACCTGCTCGCAAGCAAATCGCTTGCGGTGGCTGAGAGGCTGTAGTCTCCGGTCATAAAGGCGCAACTAGCAAGGAGAAGAAGATCGTGATCACTGTGCCCTGCGATTCCGCCCGCCAGATCAGCAGCGCACCGGCCATATCGTCCATCCTTGGCATCCACTTCTGCCGCATAGGATTTTCCATGATTTTCAGAGCTCTTCGCGCCCGCGGGGAGGGCGAATGCGTCAACGGGCAAAAGTGCGCCCCGAAGCGCCGTCGATAGCGACGCGTACAGATCGGAACCAACAGCGCCAGCGCCGTTCTCTCCATCGAGAAACGCCGAGAAAGCCGTCGAACGCTCTGAAACAAGGCCGTCGGTTAGTAGAGAGGCGTGGGAGCGGACAAAGCCTGGATCATGTTCCCACAATGTTTTGAGCACCGCCAGAGCCTTCGCGTTATCGCCTACATCGATCTGCAGCCTCGCGCGACCGAGAGCGGAGAGGGCGCAGCCTTGCGATTCGGCGGCGAACTCCCGGAGGGCGGCATCATCTTGTTGCTGTGCGGCATACAAAAATCCGAGCCGGGAGTGAGCACAAGGGAAGTGCTGGTCGCGCACAATTACGGCCTGTTCTTCCGAGATCGCCTCTCTGGACCTTAACTGTTCCTGGAGCGATTCGGCAAAGAGCGCCTTCGCCCAGACGGAATCGGCATTTTCAGCAGAAAGCTTCAAACCATCCGCCTCAACTTCGTCCAGCACCGCAACCCCAAAGGCGAACCACGCTGAGCTATTCTTTTCGTCGAGTGCGACGGCTCGCCGAAAAGCGCTCTTGGCGGCCGCGAAGTTTCTCAACGATAAGTACGTCTTACCCAGAGAGAGCGGCGCTTGTGGATCGCGGGAATTGATCCTCTCCGCCTTGACAAGAAACGGAACCGCCTCCCGTGCGCGATTGACGCGGGTGTAATCGATGCCCAGGAACAGATTAGGCACATACAAAGCGGGGTTAAGTAGAGTCGCCCTGCGGAAACTCTCGATAGCCTCAGGATAGCGACCGACTGCGTTCTGCATCAGCCCGAGATTTGCCCACAGTTCCGGCATGTCGGAGCGCAGCTTCACGGCCGATTCGTAAGCACCCTCAGCCGTTGCATAGTCGTTCCGCGCTTGGGCTTGCTGCGCTGTAACCAGAAGCGAGTCAAACTTTGAAGTGCGTTCCTGTTGGCCAAGCCCAGGTTCGGGCATGGCCAACAGGATGACCAGCAGAAGTTTGATACGCATTTTCACAAGCGGATCACCAATAGAATTTACCTGACCATTGCATCTCTCTAGACGGAAAAGCCTTGGTGATTTGTCCGAATCCGGAGGGGCAAGCGCTGTTTGAATTCGGATCGCATCCACTATAGGACCCGTTCGGAGTAAAAAAATTCGGGTGATTGAAAGTGTTGAACATTTCCGCCCGGAACTGAATACGCATCGATTCACGGAAGGACCAGTTTTTCATGATCCCAGTATCGAAGTTGTTATAGGCGGGGGAGAGGATGCTGGAGAAATAACGCGGGGCATTGCCAAAGTCCCCATAGGGCGTATATT
>JBAUCP010000643.1:0-9900 GCA_049677625.1 Occallatibacter sp.
GTCGTACAGCGTGCCGTTAAACAATGTTCTGCTCGACGGCGCAACCGGCGCTTCGGCCTCAGGCGACGACGGCGAAGAGGTTCTGGACATTGTGCAGGCCATCGGCATGGCGCCGGGTTTGAGCCAGGTCCGCGTTTACATCGGCGGCAACGACGTGGACATCCTGAATGCGATTGCCTCGGAGGACGTGGCGCAGGAGGTCTCCATCTCCTGGTCCTGGAGCCCGGACGATCCGGCGACCGACGACTCCTTCTTTGAGGAGTGCGCGGCGCAGGGCCAGAGCGTCTTTGCTGCCTCCGGCGACTGGGGCGAGTTCGATCCTTATTTTGATGACTTCTTCCCGGCAGAAGACGCGTATGTGACTGCCGTGGGTGGGACGGACCTTTCGACAGCCGGCGGCGGCGGGCCATGGGCCAGTGAAACCGCGTGGGACCGCAGCGGCGGAGGCATCAGCCCGGACGGCATTCCGATGCCGGCCTGGCAGGCGGGCGTGGCCACCTCAACGAACGGCGGTTCCAACACCCTGCGCAACGTGCCCGACGTGGCCGCGCAGGCCGACTACGTGAACTATAACTGCGCCGCGGGCGCCTGCTCCGGAGACTACGGAGGCACCAGCTTTTCCGCTCCGCGCTGGGCGGCTTTCATGGCCCTGGTCAATCAGCAGGCAGTCTCCGCGGGCAATCCCACGGTGGGCTTCGCCAACCCCGCCATCTACGCGATCGGCGAAGGCACCACCTACTCGGCCGACTTTCACGACATCACCTACGGCAATAACGACGCCCGTAACAACTGCTGCGGATGGCCCTATTACAACGCGGTTCCCGGCTACGACCTGGTGACCGGATGGGGAAGTCCCAACGGGCAGAGCCTCATCGACGAGCTTGCGCCGCCTGCTCCGGCAAGCTTCGAGCTTTCGCCCTCGGCCACCGTTCTCACTATCACGCACGGCAACGCAGGCAGGATCAATATCTCGGTAGCTGATCAGGGCGGATTCTCCGGCCGCATAACGCTGGCGGCCACGGGCCTGCCGGAAGGCGTAACGGCGAGCTGGAGCGCGAATCCCACCCTAAGCGCCTCAACTCTCACACTCACCGTAGCCAGAACCGTTGCACGCGGCACATTTCTGATCACCGTGAACGGCACGTCAGGAGCTCTGACCGCATCAACGAGTTTTGTGCTGCAGGTCGCGGCCGGCGGGTTCAGTCTTGCGCCGTCGCCCTCCAGCCTGAGTCTTTATCCCGGCACTTCGAGTTCGACTTCCATACTCATCACCGATTACCCCGGCTTCGAGAACAAGGTTGAGCTTGCCGTAACCTCCGGCCTGCCCAGCGGCGTCACCGCATCCTGGGCTTCGAACCCCTCCGCCACCTCCGCCACGCTCACGCTCACCGCCAGCGACTCCGCGGCGCCAAGCACAGACGCCGTGTTGACCATTACCGGCGTCTCCGGCACCCTGTCGGCAACCACCACCGTGGCGCTGGTGATCAATCCGCCCACGTTCTATCTGAATATGTCGCCGTATCCGTCGACAATTGCCGAGGGCGGCACCTTTACCACCACCGTGACTGTCGCCGGAGTTTCTCCCAACAGCCCGACAGACACAATCCGCCTCTCTGCGCCCGAGCTCCCAACAGGCGTAACCGCGACCTTCAATCCGGCCACGATTCCGCTGGGCCAGTCGAGCACGCTCACGTTCACCGCCAGCAGCTCCGCCCCAACGGGCACCACCATTGCGGGTGTTGAAGCCGACGGGACCGATGAGGGAACGCTGAACACGTTTCCGCTTACGGTCACCGCGAAGGCCACGCCCTCGTTCACAATTGCCGTGGCCCAGAGCGCGCCAACCGCTTTGCAGGGCAGCTCGGTGAGCGACGTGGTGACCGTGACGCCGCAGAATGGATTCAAGTCGAGCGTGAGCCTGGCCATCAGCCCCGCCACACCGCTGCCCGGCGGCCTGACTGCCGTGTTCTCTCCGAGCGCAACGACCGGGTCAAGCCAGCTCACGTTCACCGCGAACAGCACCGCAACGGCCGGCTTTTTCCCGCTGCAGATCATCGGCACATCGGGCGCCCTGACTGCGGTGGCCAATCTATATCTCACCGTGAATCCGCCGCCCTTGTTCACTCTGAGCGCCACGCCCGCTTCGGTGAGCGTTGCGCAGTATGCCTCTGCCACCGACACGGTCACCCTTACCCCGCTGTCCGGATTCACCGGCAGTGTGAGTCTCTACATCGCCTCCGCACTGCCCACCGGCGTGACGGCATCGTTTGCACCTAGCACCACAACGGGCAGCAGCGTACTCACTGTTGCGGCCGGCGGCGCCGCTGTGCCGGGCAATTATTCGGTCACCGTCGCCGGCACCGCATCCGGCCACGTGGTCACGACGAACCTTGCCCTGACGATAATCGCCAGCGCCACAGTGCCCACCACGACGACGCTCACGGTCACGCCGGCAGGCGCGCTGACGGTGGGCACGGCCTACACGCTCACCGCCAAAGTTACACCTGCGGGTGGAACCGTTACGCCCTCCGGCAACGTGGTCTTCACCATCGGCGGCGCAACGCAGACGGTCGCGCTCAATGCTTCGGGCATCGCCGCCTACTCGGGTACAGCACCCGCTGCAGCAGGCACGCTGACCGTCTCCGCTGCTTACCAGGGAACGACGGTCTTCGTAGCCAGCACCTCGCCTGCGCTGAACGTGAGCGTGGTCGGCGTCGCCACCACCACCGCGCTTTCCATCAGTCCGGACGGCGCATCGCTCGCCGCCGGCGCATCGTTCACGCTCACGGCCACGGTTCTCACGCAGAGCGGCACGTCCACGCCGGACGGCAACGTGGTCTTCACCATCGGCAGCGCGCAGCATACCGCCGCGCTCAATGCTTCGGGCGTCGCCACATACACCGGAACCGCGCCCGCCGCGGCTGGCCCCCTGGCCCTCTCAGCCGCCTATCAGGGAACGTCAAACTTCGCGTCCAGCACCTCGGTTACGTTGAGCGAGACGATCGCCGCTATCGCCACCAGCACCAGCCTGTCGATCGCACCCGGCGGAGGCACTCTCACCGAGGGCTCGTCTTACACGCTCACGGCAAAGGTCACCGCGGCCAGCGGAACAGCCGTCCCCGGCGGCAAGGTGATCTTCACGATCGGCGGCGCAACACAAGCCGCTGCGCTCAACGCTTCCGGCGTCGCCACATACACCGGAACCGCGCCTACCGCGCCGGGCACACTGGCCGTCTCGGCCGCCTATCAGGGAGCGGCCCAGTTCGCACCAAGCGATTCGATCACGCTGAATGAGCTGATCCCGGTGACCGGCACGATTACGACGCTTACCATCTCGCCGAATGGGAGCTCCCTCACCACCGGCGCCTCGTTCACCCTCACCGCTACGGTCACTGCGCAGAGCGGCACGGCCGTGCCCACCGGCATCGTTGTCTTCAGCGTCGGCTCCGCGACCCAGGGCGTCTCGCTCAACTCCTCCGGCGTGGCCACTTACACGGGCACAGCGCCGGCAGTCGGCGGCGCGCTCGCGATGGCGGCGGCCTATCAGGGACAAACCGGATTCTCGCCGAGCGCATCGGATACGCTCGACGAAACCGTCTTTCAGGCCGCCACGCCGACCTTCGCGCTCGCCGGAACCGCGGTGACCGTCACCGCCGGCGCGACCACCGGCAACTCCTCGACCATTACCATTACGCCAGGCGGCGGATTCACCGGCGGCGTAACGCTGACGGCTTCCATCGCGGACAGCCCCATCGGTGCACAGAATCTGCCCTCGTTGAGCTTTGCCACCAGTACGCCGACTGTGAGCGGAACCGGCCCGGCAACGACCTCGCTCATCATCTCCACCACTGCGGCCACCACTGCGTCGGCAGCTCCTGAGCGCAGCGGATTCCACTGGTACGCCTCAGGCGGCGCAGCTCTGGCCTGCCTGCTGCTCTTCGGCATCCCTTCGCGGCGGCGCTTCTGGCAGCGTTATCTGGGAATGATCGTCCTGCTGGCAGCGCTGGCCAGCGGAGCGGTGGGCTGCAGCGGCAACTTTTCAGGGAGCAAGAACCCTACCGCAGCCGGCACCACGCCTGGCCTCTACCTGATCACCGTCAAAGGCGCATCGGGAGCCACCTCGGCCTCCACCACGGTCTCGCTCACCGTGCAATAGGCGGCCGGGACGCAAGTGTGGTGAATCAGAAGCTCGTTGCATAATCAGGCTTTGGAAATGCGGGTCCCCGCCAAAGCAGGGCCAGCATGCAAAGCGCAGATCGCCGTCCCGGCCATGCCGGGGTGGGCCTCATCCTCTGGGGATACGAGGAGACGCAACCACGCTGAAGCGCGGGTTCTCCACCCTCAGCGCTACCGCGTCAGCCCTTAATTGAAGATCGGGAAGCCTAGTGTGGTGTCCCCAAAGTTCATGGCATAAATGGAGTACCCGAAAAGCAGGTCCTTCGACTCCGTTGGGAGCAAAAAACGCTCCCAACTCCGCTCAGGATGACAGAGTATTTATGAAGCGAACTTTGGAGACAGGACACTAGCGGCGGTTGGCTGCCTGGGCCGCCATCTTGATCTCCCCGTTCGCCTCTGTCAGAAGCTGCTTGGCGTGGGCGGCGTGTCCGTCCATATCCCACTCGTTGGCGCCCTGGGCGTCGGAAATCTTGGCATAGGCCTGATCGATCAAGTGCTGTGCGGCAGCAAGGTTGGGGTGATGCTTCCAGCTCACGTCCTGTCCAGCCAAAAAGCCGCTGGTCAGCAAAGTAAGTCCTGCAATAGAGCCGAATACGATCGTACGAACTTTCATTGGAAAATCCTCCGGTGACAAATTACAGAGGCCCGCGGAAGCCGCGCAAGTGAAAAATTCGGAAATCCTGCACCTGCGCCTCCACCTGGGCAGATTCAGAACCTGTTACTCGCTTTCCCGTGGGTGGTCCTCACCTTAGCGCCGGCGACAGCCGCTCCGCTGGGCCGGGCATGGGACACCAAGTGAATGCAGCGTAAAGCAGCAGGACGCCGGCGATAAGGTAGACAACTGAAACGAATGCCATGGCGGACCCGAGGCCATAGCGGATGGCGAGCAAACCGACGGTGAGCGGAGCCAGGCTGCCTCCGCCCATCCAACCCACGGTGTTCATGCAGCCGGCTGCCACCCCGCGGGCAGAGACCGGCACCGCGTCGAACAGGGAGGCGAAGATATTGGCGTCGTAGAGACCCTTGAAAAAGCCCCAGGCGGCAAGGCTCACGAGCACCATGGCGATGGAGCGGGTACGGCAGGAGAGCAGAACAAAGGGCGCGCCCAGAAGAACGCCCGCAGCCTGCACCAGCATTCGTCCGGCGGCATGACTGCGCACCAGGCGATCGGCGAGCCAGCCGCCGCACACGGTTCCCGCCATGGAGCCGGTTTGCGCCAGCGCGGTCGCGGTAAGGCCTGACATTGCCAGATTGAGGTGAAAGGCGTGGTAGAGATAAGAGGGCATCCAGACCAGCAGGACAACGGCGACAAAATTGGCGCAGGCAAAGGCCGCCATCAGCAGCCTGACCACGGGAGTGCGCAACGCGAAGAGTGCAAACTCCGCCAGGCCCGGCGCAGAACCGGCGGTGGATGCCGGTGCGGGCGCCGACGGAGTTGGGAAAGGCGCGTCCGCTGCACCGCGCTCGGGTTCGATCAGGAAGCGGATCAGGACGATTCCAAACAACCCCCCGGCTACGCCGAAGCAGACGAATGGCGCGCGCCAGTCGTAGCGTTCGGCCAGCCAGCCGGCACAAAAGCCGCCCATGATGGTTCCGGCGTAGACGCTGGTCTGGTGCAAGCCGAGGGCGCGGGAGCGCGTGCGCGCGGGATGGTAGTCGCTCATCATGGAGAGCGAAGCCGGGAAGTAGAGGCTCTCGCCCAGGCCCATGGCGCTGCGGACAAGGACGAGGCTCCAGAGCCGGCTGGTGAGCGCGGTTGCGGCGCAGATCCAGCTCCAGAGCTCGAGGCCGCCCAGGATAGCGGCCTTGCGGCGCAAGCGGTCTACCAGATGTCCTGCAAAAGGTGCGGCCAGGCCGTAAGTCCATGCAAACGAGGAGCCGAGAAGGCCCAGTTCAGCCAGATTGAGGTGGAGCCGGGACTGCAACAGGGGGAAGACGGAAAAGATGGCCTGGCGGTCTGCGTAGTTCAGGAAGCCCACCACCCAGAGCATGCCTACAACCTGCCAGCTATAAGCAGGAGACGGCGCGGATTGGCGGCGAACCATGGCGATAGTGACTCCATTTGAACTTCAGGACGATCAGAGCAGGAGAAGGACGGTTTGTCCATCGGAAAGTGCCCAGCAATTAGAAATATGAAACTATTGTTTCATTTATCGATATGCGTTTCGTTTTTATTGAAACATGGCTATACTGGTCTTCGGCGATGCAGTCACACCCTCTATCCCGCCCGCTCAGAGGAATCATTCCCCCGATGGCTACGCCGCTGGACGGTCCGGCGTCTCTGGACCAGCTCGGGCTGGAACGGCTGATCGAGCACCTGATCGGGGGCGGGGTGCACGGTCTCTTCATCCTGGGCACCACCGGCGAGGGGCCGGCGCTCAGCTACCGGCTCCGCCGCGAGTTGATTCATTTGACCTGCGCGCAGGTGACGGGACGCGTCCCGGTGCTGGTGGGGATTACAGACACCTCCTACGAGGAGAGTTGCGCCCTGGCGGCCTGCGCCAAGGCAGCAGGGGCGGATGCGGTGGTGACGGCGCCTCCTTTTTAATTCGCGATGAGTCAGAACGATCTTTTCCGGCTGGTGCAGCGGCTTTCCAGTGAGGTGGAGCTGCCGCTGTTCCTCTACAACATGCCGAGCCTGACCAAGGCCTGCTTTACTCCGGAGACAGTGCTGCGGTCGGCTGAGTTGCCCAATGTGTACGGCCTGAAAGACAGCTCGGGCGAGCTGAGTTATCTGGCGACCATCGCCGCCCAGATGCGCAGCCGGTCCGAGTTCACGCTCCTGGTGGGTCCGGAAGATCTGCTGCTGGCGAGCCTGGAGATTGGCGCGCACGGCGGCGTGACGGGAGGCGCAAACCTCTTCCCCAAGCTGTTTGTCTCTCTCTACAACGCGGCGGTTGAGGGCAACCGGCAAGAGGCCCTGCGGCTGCAGGAGCGGGTCCGGGAAATAGGTGAGCTGCTCTACGGAATTGGCGAGGCGGAATCGAGTTATTTGCGAGGCCTGAAGCTGGGTCTCGAGCTGCTGGGCATTTGCAGGAGCACGCTCGCGCTGCCTTACGTCTCGGCTGATTCGCGCCGCCATGAAAGGCTGCGCGAAATATTGAAAGAGTATGTGTAATGTGAAATGCTTAGCTGCAAAGGATGGAGCCAAGCTGATTATGCCGAAGACCAGGCAGGCGAAGCTTCAGGCGGCGGGCCGCACGCCGGCCGAAGAGCCACAGGGAGAGAGCCGCTACTTCTCGCGCGGGGTTGGGAAGGCGATTCAGATGCTCGAGATGCTGTCGCGCAGCGGAGTCTCCATGAGCCTGAACGAGCTTTCCAAGCAGACCCAGTTAACCAAGAGTTCAGCCCTTCGCCTGCTGCAGACTCTGGAAACCTTGTGTTACATCCGCCGCGACACGAATGGCCATTACACGGCCTCGCACGAGAACACCGCGGTGGTGAACGGGCTGGCGATGGCGGCGCGCGAGCCGATGCGGCAACTGAACATGGAATTCGGCGAAACGATCAGCCTGGCCGTGCTGGCGCAGAACCACATCGAGGTGGTGTATGTGGTGGAGAGCGCGAACCTGATTCGCATGACCAATATCGTGGGGCGGATTTTGCCGCCGCATGCCAGCTCCATGGGCAAGGCGATTACCGCGTGGCAGGATGCGGAGACGCGCAAGCGACTGCTGCAAAGCTACGGTCTCACACGATACAACGAGAATACGATCGTGGACGAGCGGACGATCGAGGCGGAGTTCGAGCAGATTCGCGCGCGCGGCTATTCGACGGATGCGGAAGAGACTACGCTGGGGGGATTCTGCTTCGGCGTGGCGATTTTTTCCGCACCGGGAAAGGCCGAGGCGGCCATCAGCATATCCATGCCGAAATCGCGGATGCCCGCCGACGAAGCGCGCCAGCATCGGCTGGTGCAGACGCTCAGGAACGCGGCCGAGGAGATTTCGCGCAAGCTTGCGCAACCCGGCACGCTGGGCGCGAAAGTCGTTTGAAGCTGATGCCGGCGCGCTGCCGCTGGCGAGCGTCTGCCATGGCTACCTTCTCGAATTGCAAGGCCAATCGGCCGCCTGCGCCGGCGAGGACTACACAACGCCGCTGAGCCTCGTCGCGAATGGCTATCTGATTCATGGACCCCGCATGCAAACCGCCAACCCTGAAACGGTCAAGTTCGATCTTCCGCTTGCAGCAACCAGCGGAGGCACGCTCGATTTGAAATGGACCGGGCCGAAGGGGCTGGGTGGAGGAGGGCGCGGTCTTCAAATAGCCGAAGTGTGGCTCGTTCCGCAAACCGGCAATTGAGCATCCGGCGCGGCCCCCTGTTTGCAGCGCACATCACGGAGCTTCTTCAGCTCAATGCACATCCAACTCGCTCCGCAGCCGGATATCGATCGATGACGAACCGATCATCACGTCAAACATACCGGGAGCGACGATAAACTTGTGGGTGACCACGTCGTAGTAGGACAGCGCAGTGGCAGGCAGTGCAAGAGAAATGTGCCTGGTCTCACCCGGCTGAAGCGCTACGCGCTGGAACCCGCGCAGGCTCTTGATGGGTTGAACCACATTTGACTTTCGCTGATGAACATAGAGCTGCGCAACCTCTGACCCGGCCCTCGAACCAGCGTTCTCCAGGTCGAAAGAAACTGTGGTCTGCCCGTTGGTTCCGATTGCGGTTTGCGACAACTTCAAATTGCTGTATGTGAAATGCGTATAGCTGAGCCCATGACCGAATGGATAAAGAGGAACGCCCTTGAAGTAAAGATAAGTGAACCCTTTCGACACGTCGTATTCATTTTGCGGTGGAACACCGTCGAGGCTTGCGTAGACGGTGTAGGGTAGATGGCCGCCGGGATCATAATCGCCCAGCAGCACCTGCGCGATGGCCGTTCCTCCGGCTTCACCGGGATACCACGCGTCGAGAATGGCGGGGAGATGATCGTTCGCCCAGGTCACGGCCAACGGGCCTGCGTTCATGAGCACCAGCACGGTCTTCGGATTGGCCGCGTAGACTGCTTCGAGCAACTGCTCCTGGGCGCCGGGAAGGTTCAGATCTCTGCGGTCGTGCCCTTCGCTTTCAACCTTGAGATTTGTGCCGAGAAACAGAATGGCGACATCGGACTTTTGCGCGAGGCCGGCTGCACGCGCAATCGCGGATGGATCTGCGGGCTCAACGAAGCCCGCGCCTTGTTCGTATTCCACATGGACATCAGGACCGAGCGCGTCCTTCAATCCCTGCAGCGGACTCACCTTGCGCGCGGGCGTGCCATAGTAATTTCCGGTCTCGTAGGCCGCATCTCCGGCGGGTCCAATCACCGCGACGCTCTTCAGCGCCTTTTTGTCCAGAGGGAGAAAGTCATTGCGATTCGAGAGCAGCGTCATTGACTCCAGCGCAGTTTGCAGCGAGAGCTGCAGATGCTCAGGCGAGCGAATCACGTCTGCCGTTATCTTCGAATAGGGATTCATTTCCGGAGGATCGAATGCTCCCACGCGAAAGCCGACCCGCAATACCCGCGTCAACGCGCGGTCCACATCGGAGGTTTTGAGCAGGCCTCGCTTTACGGCCAAGGGGATGTTGGTCTCGTACTGAATGTCGTCGGAGTCGCACCCGGCCTTGATGGCCATTGCCGTCGCTTCGACGGGATCTTCGGTAATGTGATGGCCATTCACCAGCAGGTTCACTCCGCCGAGATCGTCGGTGACAAAGCCGTCAAACCCCCATTG
>JBAUCP010000644.1:0-6764 GCA_049677625.1 Occallatibacter sp.
GGCAGACGAAGGGTGGGGCACCCGGCGTTTCTTCAAGAGCTCGCGATTTACTTCCCACAGGCCGACTTGAACGAAGCCGCCTTCTGTTGGCCGATCACGATTTCAATTGGCGATAACCGGCCGATGCGCTCCACGCAAAAATTCCTAAGGCACGCCATTGAACTGCGCAGCGAGTTCTTTCATTGCCGCATTTTCGCGGATAACTTCACCTGCCTCTCGACTGTGCAAAGCTATCTCTGCGGCGATTGAGCGACCGAGAATTCGCTGATCAATATTGCCAAACGACCCAGGCACGAGGCTTCCCAACCAACCGACCCAGGCCGGGGTATGAGCGTTGCCGACAATGATGCCGGGGCGAAAGATGGCGAGGCGGGTAAAACCGATGTTGCGCAGGGTGTCTTCCTTCATGCCCATTACTCGCGCATAGCGAATCCGACTTCGGGCTGAGCTTCCTGCCGCGGAAAGCAGGCAAAACTGGGCGATTCCGGCGTCATGGCAGCCACGCGCAAAGGCACCGACGACGCCGAGCTCAAGTCGTTGCAATTCTTCTTCGCTCCAGCGCCCCGATCCAGAACCGACACCCACACAGCTCACGGCGCTGACGGGACCTTGGCTTAAAACTCCGCAGGCAAGGGCGGCAGTGTGCTCGGCAAAGTCCGCAGCGCCGGTATCAAGAACGACGTTGCGCACCCGCGATCGCGGCGCAATGGGTTTTCTGGTGACCATCACCACTTCCCGGCATTCCGAAGTTGCCAGCAGTTCCGCGACGGCTGCGCCGCCGACTTGCCCAGTACCACCGAGGATAATTGCGGCGAAACTCTGATTCATAAAGAGGACCTCTACTTACGGAAGGTTGCGACAGTCCCGTTCATCCCAAGAGGGAAGCATACTTGGTCTCGGTTCTAAATTGAGCCAGTGAAGCATGGCTTTTCTCAATTCGCGCTATCAGCCCAAAGCACTCATTGAACGCGCGCAAACAATTAGTCCTCGAAAACGCATTTGTCGTGAGTAATGTCCGGCTTGTCGGTGACTCTTTTTTTGACAGATATTTTCTGGGGATGGCGCAGGTTTGCGAGCATGGCTGACTTGCTAATGCAGCAACTGCAGCAGCGAGCTGTCATAGAAGGGTGTGGGCGTGAAGGTGAGCAGAAAGAGTGCGAGGCCAAGCGCACCGAGTGCGATGCGGGTGCGGCTTAGCGGCATTTCTTTGGGCACGCGCGGGTGGCGCATGGCAGGGATGAGCAGGATGAGTCCCCAGAGCGCCCAGCCGGCCCAGTAGCGCAGGCCGGCGAGGATCAGCAGGATGGGCAAGAGGCGCGTGGCGATGCGGTGCATGCGGGGCGACAGGGCATAGAGAATGTGGCCGCCGTCGAGCTGGCCGCCGGGAATCAGGTTCAATGCGGTGATGAAGAGGCCGATCCATCCGGCGATGAGCACGGGGTGAGGCGCGATCTGCTCAAAGGGTGGGATGTGCGGATTTGAGCGGAGCAGCAGGGTATGGACCAGGCGGATGGTGAGCGGCTCACCGCCGAAGCGCACGATGGCGGCCGGGACTTTGGCCGGAGTTGTGCCGCTCAGCAGGAAGCCGGCGGCGACGGCGATTGCCGAGGCCGCATAACCGGCCAGCGGACCGTAGATGCCCACGTCCATGAGCGCGTTGCGGCTGGGGATGCGGGAGCGGATGCGGATGACCGCACCCATGGTGCCGCTGAGCGTGGGCGCGGGAAGCACCCAGGGAAGCGTGGAGTCAATGCCGTGCGCGCGGCAGGCGAAGTAATGACCCAGCTCGTGGACCAGCAGAATGCCGAGCAGCGTGCAGGAAAACGCGAAGCCGGATGCGAAGAGATGCGGATGCTTCACGAGCCAGGGCCACGGCCAGAGGTCGCTGTCGCGCACCACCGGAGGCATGCCTTCGAGGAAGTTCTGCATGAAGCGTGCGCCGTTGGCGGTGGTGGTCACCGCGCTGGCGGCCAGCAGCAGAACGGGCAGGCAATACTCCCTGAGAAATGAGCGCAACAGGTCCTCGTCGTTCCTTGGGCGGCAGGGAAATCCGGCGGTGGCGCGGCTTGGCGGATGAAAAGACGCGCTGGTTGGATGCGGGTCCTGCGGGGTTCAGGAAGCCGCGGAAATGGTCCGCGCAGCGCAGCAATTCGGCTGGGTGCCCAAAGGCCAGGTTCATTCAGAAACAGCCGAGGAGAATACCTCAGGGGCTAAAGCCCGTCCTGATTCGGCCGGTTTTTGCCAGGGCTAAAGCCCTGGCCTACCAAGCCCTGGCCTACCAGTTCCCGCCTGCCAGACCTTAGCTGCCGGTTTGCAGCGAATGGAGCTCCTTGCCGGGCTTGAAGCGGACCGCCTTGCCGGGAGCAATGCTGACCTCAGTCCCGGTGCGCGGGTTGCGGCCGATGCCGGTTTTGCGCGCGCGGACACTGAAGACGCCGAATCCGCGCAGCTCAATGCGCTCGCCGGCTGCGAGGGCCTGTTTCAGGCCTTCGAAGACGGTGTCTACGGCTGCCTCTGCCTTGGTGCGCGGCAGGCCGGTGCGCTCGATGACTTGATGAACGATGTCCTGCTTGATCAATGGAGTATCCTCGCTGGCCAGAAACTGCTAGAAGCTATTTCATAACCGGTTTGGCGCTCTACGGGCATTCCCTCAGGGGCTAAAGCCCGCGATTTTCATGCTCCGTGGCGGCACCCTTCGACTTCGCTCAGGGCAGGCTTTGAAGCCGTGCCCTTTCAAAGCCGGGTTATGAAACAACTTCTAGTTGACTGTACTACGACCTACAACGGTCATAGTACAGATTTCGCGGTAATTATGAAACAGGCGTCTGTGGACAGGCCACGAAAAAAACTGCACGGCCGCCGCGCCGCGCGGCACACACAGGTACCATGCGCGGGGCGATTCCCGTTGTCAATGGGCGGAGCCCTTTCGTAAGATAAGTTAGTTAGTTGAAGCATCCCCAGGCTATTTTTTTCCGGTGGAGAAAACCGCTCCGCCGCACAGGAGAGGCATGTCGATACAGAGCGACCGTTGGATCAGGGATCAGGCCATCAACCACCGCATGATCGAACCCTTCAGCGAGAAGCAGGTGGCTGCCGGCGTCATCTCGTATGGCCTGTCGTCCTACGGCTACGATCTGCGCGTCTCAGACGAGTTCAAGATCTTTACCAATGTGAACAGCGCCGTCATCGACCCCAAGGCCTTCGACGAGCGGTCGTTCGTCTCGGTGCAGGCGCCCTCGGTGATCGTTCCGCCGAACTCGTTTGCGCTGGCGCGCTCGGTCGAGTACTTCCGCATCCCCAGAGACGTTTTGACAATCTGCGTGGGCAAGTCAACCTACGCGCGCTGCGGCATCATTGTGAACGTGACGCCGTTCGAGCCGGAGTGGGAGGGTTTTGTGACGCTGGAAATCTCCAACACAACGCCGCTGCCGGCCAAGATCTACGCGAATGAGGGGCTCTGCCAGATTTTGTTCTTCCGCGGCGACCAGCCCTGCGAGGTGAGCTACGCCGATCGCAAAGGGAAATATCAGAAGCAGCAGGGAATTGTTTTGCCTAAACTTTAGAACCCTCTGCCGCGGACCGGAATGATTCTTTACCTTTCGGTGACACGTTTTCCCCCTTTCACCATCTATCGTTTCAGCAACCGACGCACTCGAAGACCCGAAACGCAAGAGCCGGTGCGGACACCGCACCCATGGGCGCGTAGATTTGTGAAGCTGCTGACATGACTCGAGAGAAGACCAAGAAACTGAGCCCGGACAAACTGAGTCCCGATGCGATTCGCATCGGGGTGGTGGCGGATGAACCGATCCGGGTTGCGGGCCTGGCCAGCATCTTTGACCAGCCCGCGGAAAAGGGTCAGCCGCAACTGGTTCCCGTCATCGGGAGCCTTGCGGAGCTGCTGCTCGGCTCGGAGCTGGAATACCTGGTCATCGATTTGCACTCTTCGACGGGCGGGTTGGAGATTCTGGAGTCGATCCGCCAGGTGCGGCCGAATATACGTCTGATCGTGATTGGTCCAGAGGGCGACGAGGAGCTGGTGTTCAGCTCGATCATTGCGGGGGCGCGCGCCTACCTTGACCTGACGGCCGGGCCCGACGTAGTGAGGAAGGCCGTGGAGATTGTCACCTCAGGCTCCATCTGGGCTCCGCGGCGGCTGCTCTCCAAGCTGATTGACAGGCTGCTGAAGGTGCCTGAAGCGGCGCATTCAACGGCGGGCCCGCATCTGACCTCGCGCGAGCGGCAGGTGCTGGAGTTGATCCTGACCGCCCGGTCGAATCGTGAGATTGCCGCCAAACTGGGCATCGAGGAACGCACGGTAAAGGCCTACGTGGGCCGGCTGATGAAGAAAACAGGGTCTGACAATCGGATCAAGCTCTCCATGTCCGCGCTCAACCGGGCGCTGCTGCCGCCGGACGGCACGGAGGGTAACCGGGAGGGGAATGGTAATTGGTGAAATATTACTATCAAGTAAATATTTAGTTACTTACTGCCAATGGCCTTAAGTACTCTTGTGTCTTTTGACGTTTTCCACAATCCTGTTAACAGAAACAACGCAGATCTGGGGAAAGGAGTTCCCAGGCAGCATGTCTCCATGATGCCTGTGAACTCCTCTTTTTTTGCCCTGGCGGCGATTTTCCCTTGAAAACCACCCGGTTTTGGTGACACGGCTGAGGCCTCCGATGAATTTCGGCGGTTTCGCCGCGGCGCGGATGCTGTAGCCTGTTCGAGGAGGCTTGCGGCACAGCCCGAGGTACGTATTGCCGTCTCCCCCGAAATCTGCCTGCCGCGGCAGCGGTACGCGCTCCCTGGCTGCGGCGCTCACCCATCCGGACCCGAAACGTCCTCAGAATGGAAAGGACTCCGATATGAAAAAGACCCTGACTGCATTGAGCCTTTGTTTCATGCTTACCCCCGTTGTCTTTGCCGCCTCGTCGCGGCAGGACCTGCAGGACCGCGTCGACGCCGCCAAAGTGGTTCTGGACCAGATTATGGGCGCCCAGGACCGCACCATCCCGCTGAACATTCTCCGTTCGGCCACCTGCGTGGCGGTTGTGCCGGGGATGGTGAAGGGCGCATTCGTGTTTGGAGCCCAGTATGGCCAGGGCGTGGTCACGTGCCGCACCGGCCACGGCTGGAGCGCCCCGGTGTTCATCCGCATGGCCGGAGGGTCGTTTGGATTCCAGATCGGCGGCCAGTCGACTGACCTGATTCTGGTGGCTGTGAACGACCGCGGCTTCCAGGACCTGCTGAAGAACAAGTTCAAGATCGGCGGCGACGCCTCGGCGGCGGCCGGTCCGGTGGGCCGCGCGGGACAGGCATCCACGGACTGGAAGATGAACGCCGAGCTGCTCAGCTATTCGCGCAACAAAGGCCTGTTTGCCGGCATTGACCTGGACGGCACCAGCGTGAGCCAGAACCGGGAAGATACCGAACTCTACTTTGGCGGCCCCGCGGACTTCCAGAATGTGTTGCGCGGCAACGTGGCCGTGCCGCCGGGCTCTGTGTCGTTTGTCCGCGACGTGGCGCACTACTTTGTGGAAGCCAGGAACCGCTGAGAAGCTGGCCAGAAACCCTGGGCGATGAAGGGGACGGGCTTCAGTCCGTCCGTCAAGAGCCGTTTTTTGGTCTACGGCTTTAGCCGATGAGGGAAATTCGAACCGCTGACAAATCTTCCCTCAGGGGCTAAAGCCCACGCTCTTTTGAGGACATTGATGTGTCGGGGTTAAAACCCCGACCTACCGGCCCGCACCCGTCACTCAGAGCCAGGTTCTCAGGAGTGCGTTGCCGCACGCGGAGTCCCAAAGCCAAGCCCACAATCCCCGCATCAGGAAGACTGTCTAAAATAGCCGCGTCACCTTCTGCAGACGCCGTACACTGATCTTTGCTTTCCACGATGCGGGAAACCTTTGAATACTGGCTGGTGGTGGCTGTGGCGCGCAGCCTTGGCCTTATGCCGCGCGGATTGGCGCGCCGGGCAGCCGGCATTCTTGCCTTTCTGGTGTACTGGCTGGCAGGGCGGCTGCGCAGGGTGGGGACCCGCAATCTGGAGATGGCCCTGCCGGAGCTCTCACCCGAGGCCAGGAAAAAGATCCTGCGCCGCGTTTATATCTATCTGGGCTGGCAACTGGTCGAGTTCTGCCGGATGACGCGGTATACGCCGGAGAATGCCGGCGAGTGGCTGCGCACCGAGGGGCTGGAGCACTACCGGGCGGCGCAGGCGCGCGGCAAAGGCGTGCTGGTGATTACCGGACACCTGGGCGCGTGGGAGCTTTCGAGCTTCTATCACTCGCTGATGGGCTATCCGATGGGGATGGTTATCCGGCGGCTCGACAACCGGCGGCTGGACGAGTTTGTGAACGGCATTCGCTGCATGCACGGGAACTACGTGCTGCACAAGGATGACTTCGGGCGCGGGTTGCTGAAGGCCATGCACGCGGGCGGCACGGTGGGCATTCTGATGGACACCAACATGACCCCGCCGCAGGGCGCGTTTGTGGAGTTCTTCGGCATGCAGGCCTGCACGGCGACGGGGCTTGCGCACGTGGCGCGCAAGACGGGCGCAGCGGTGCTGCCGGGGTTCATGCTCTGGGAGCCCGAGGAGCGCCGCTACGTGCTGCACTTCGGGCCGGAGGTGGAGATTCCGCATACGGACGATGTGAGCGCGGACATTGTGGAAGGCACGCAGCGCTCGACGGCGGTGATTGAGTCGTGGATCCGGCGTTATCCTGACCAGTGGCTGTGGATTCACCGCAGATGAAAGA
>JBAUCP010000645.1:0-3964 GCA_049677625.1 Occallatibacter sp.
ACCTGATTCCGCGAACGTTGCGTTAGCGGGTGGGCCGCATTTCGTTATGAAGGTACAGGGCGGCACAGCATAGCGTCAACTATTCATAGCTGAGTGAAGACACTGAAGTACCAAAGTGCAATACGGAGCAGCCAAACGGAATTTCTTCAATGTAAGCGTCCCAACAAGGTCTTTTGGGGGCGGAGGGCGGGCGGGTGCCCACATCTTGCTTTTGAGATGTGGGAGCCCCTACTCTTCGTGCTTTCCCAGGTCTCAGAAGTGAGACCTGGGCACCCGTTCGTCATCAGGGTACCGATCGGAACCCTCCCTGAAGCGCATTCAAGGGACCGCTAGACCGTCAGCAGCTCTTCAAAGAAGCCGCCAATCTCACGCTCCCGGTCGACGAAGTGAATCTCCAGAATCCAGTGGCGCATTTGGCCCTTTTCATCGGCCGAGCGCATCGGCAGATGGCTTTTCGGATGGACGTAGAGCGTCACTTTGTCGTCGGCGATTTTTTCGTGGGGAAACTGTCCGATGAGATGCCCCGCGATACGGCCGCCGAACTCCCATCCGGATTTTTCCGCCAGTGAGACGATGTAAGTGAAGAATTCGCTGCTTGTGATGTTCGGGGTTTCATTGAAGAACCTCTTGCCATCTGCAAAGGCTTGACCTACGTCTTGCCGGAGTTTGTGCTTCAACGGATCGGAGCCGAGGACAAAGGTCCGGCCAAAGTCCGCCTCCCACTCCTCGAATACCGGGCCCAGATCGAGAAAGAGGATGTCGTCTTCTCCGATGGTCAGGTCAGGAGGATTTTCGGCGTAGGGAAGAAGCGTATTCCTGCCGGCGCGGACGATTCGCTTGTGCCAGTAGGTCGTGATCCCGTACATCTCTTTTGCCAGAGCGTAGATGTCTGCATTGAGGCCAGTCTCGGTGATACCGGGCCGAATCAGGCCGCGCGCTTCGATTTCGTGGAAGAGCGCTTCCGCCCTGGTTTGAGCTTCAAGGAGTTCTTTCGCTCGCCTCTGTTCCAACTCCGTCATCCCCTGCTCCGGAACCAAAATTGCTGACCTCGTGCAGTACAAAAGGCCCCAGTCTTCTACTCTAAATCCATGGCCAACCTGCGCCCGCCCGTCATGGGAATCGATCTCGACGCTCAAACGCGCTGCGCTCACTACCGCAGCACGCTCGATATCGTCGCGATCAAAATGAAATGTTGCGGCATTTACTACGCCTGCAAGGACTGCCACGATGCGCTGGCCGGTCACGCGATCCAGGTGTGGCCACTCAGCGAGTGGGATCAAGCTGCGGTGTTGTGCGGAGCCTGCGGGACTGAACTCACCATCAGAGAGTATTTGAGCTGTTCGGATGAGTGTCCGCACTGCTCTTCGCCGTTCAATCACGGGTGCCGAAATCACTATCATTTCTACTTTGAGATAGACAGAACGGCCAGCTAGGCGATCTTCACAAACTTCATTGCCGCCGAATTCATGCAATAGCGCAGGCCGGTTGGGCGCGGACCGTCATCGAAGACATGGCCAAGATGCGCTTCGCACTCGCGGCACTTGACCTCAGTGCGCGCCATTCCCTCGCTGTCGTCTATCGACTCAACCACGTTTTCCTTGGCGATGGGCTGCCAGAAGCTGGGCCAGCCGGTACCCGACTCGAATTTGGTCTCCGAGCTGAACAGAGCATTGTCGCAGCAGATGCAGCGATAGATTCCGTGGTCGTGGTTGTTCCAGGTGATCCCGGTGTAGGGACGTTCCGTGCCGGCGTTGCGGGTCACCTCGTAGGAGACCGGCGAGAGTTGCTGCTTCCACTCTGCATTCGATTTGGTCACGCGGGGCACAGATACCTTGCCGATTGGTTTGCCAAGGTCGGAAAACTGGACGATCGTGACATAGCCGCGGCCTACGCTGCTGCCGCCTGCCTCCACTGCAGGAATCGGAAACCGCCCCAGGGCCCAGAGAGCAGCGGCGCCGCCTGCGCCTGCTGCAACCGCGAAGAAGGCGCGGCGGCTCGGCTGTTGTTGGGACACTGTTTCCGTTGCCCGATGCTCCAACTCGTCGTACCGATTGTTTGCCATTGCTATTCTCCTCTTGATCTTCCAAGACGCCGAAGAGCGGCGTCTTAGCCGAAGGTGAACGAATATGCCTGAACGCCGGGCGTCAAAAACTCAATTTGGAAAGTGCGATCCCGGACCGATCCCTGCTGACGAATCAGCTGGTACAGTCGATCTTCTGTCACGGTTCCATAGCCGTCGGCGTCCGTATCCACTCCATGATCTGCTCCCGGCGACTTTCCGTCCAGAGTAACGCGGAAGCGAATTGGTTTTCCGTCCTTCGATGGACCCAGAACCAGGTGAAGATCGCGCGCGTGGAACCGGTAGACGATGCCGCTGGAGGGGGCAAGCGACGTAGCGATCTGACCCGCATCACTCCAGTTGCCGGCGAATGCCCACTGATTGAGCTGGAGGTCTGCCGGCGCTTGATAGCTATGCGCTGCGTCCTGATCGAGGCCGCCGGGTGAGGCGAAGCTCTGCGCTCTTTCATAACCGACGTATGTTTCAGGGGATTTCACGTCGTCTGAGTCGGGCGGCGCTTCGGTCCCGGTTGCGGTGACATTTGTGGCTGCGTCGGGAAGCGGCTGGTGATTGGCCTCTTCAAGAAGAGCGCGAATCCACTTTTCGGATTCGTCGTAATCGCCCTCGCCGAATTCGTGATGGCGAATGTGACCGGCAGAGTCAATAAAGTAGTCGGCGGGCCAGTATTCGTTGTCGAAGTTGCGCCAGATGCCGTAGTTGTTATCCATCGCAATGGGATAAGTGATGCCGAGTTCCTTCACCGCTCTCTGGACGTTGGCCTCGTCCTTCTCAAAAGGAAACTCCGGCGTGTGCACGCCGATGATAACCAGACCGCGGTCTTTGTATTTTGCATACCATGCCTTGATGTAGGGCAGTGTGCGCAGACAGTTGATGCAGGAGTAAGTCCAGAAGTCGACCAGAACGACCTTGCCGCGAAGAGACTCCGGCGTGAGCGGCGGCGAATTGATCCATGCGGTGGCGCCGGAGATTTTAGCCAGCGCCGGCCCAGGAGCGGCATTGCCGCCAGATGGGCCAGTCATGGTCATCGCATCACTGACTGGTGATTTATGCGGATCCGCGGCCATCATTGCATCGTTACCGGCCATCATGGCGTCATTGCCCGCCATCATGGCATCGTTCGCAGCCGCCGGCTGTTTAGGCTGAGGATGAAATCGATCGACGAGCCGCTGTTCCAGGCCGGCTGTGCTTGCAAGCGACAACTGAGTAAGGATGCCGCGGTCAAGGCCGAAGGCAACAGCAGCGACACCGGCAAGAACTGCGATGCCGAGGATGCGGCGAATCCACTCCTCCGCTCCCAGGGACCGCTTCATGGCAGAGAATATGCGGCCTCCGGCGAGCAGCGCGACCGTAAGCGAGGTGGCAGCGCCGGCCGCGTAAGCCAGCAGAAGTGCAGCGGTGTGAACGCTCGCGCCTCCCAGTGCTGCGCCGGTGAAGATGAGTCCGAGAATGGGCCCCGCGCACGGCGTCCAGAGCAATCCAGTCCCGATGCCGAGCAGGAACGAGTTAGCGATGCCTGGGCCTGCCTCGGCGTTCCGCGAGAGGCGGTTGCCGAGTTGCACGAGCGGGCGTGACAGGCGCTCGGCGAGCGACGAAAACAACAACGTCAGGCCGAAGATTCCGAACAGCACCAGGGCGGCAATCCGCCCGAATTGGTTGGCGCGAACCGCCCAGCCTCCGCCAACTGTGGCCAGGCTGGCCACCAACGCAAAGGTTACTGCCATGCCGGCCAGCAAAGGAAGGCCGCTCTTGCGGAACGGCTGGTCAGAGCGCGCGAAGACGAATGGCAATACGGGAAGAATGCACGGACTGAGAATGGTGAGAATGCCACCGAAGTACGCCAGCAAAAACAAGAGCATGTTGCTCACCGACTCCTTACTTCACTCC
>JBAUCP010000646.1:0-7907 GCA_049677625.1 Occallatibacter sp.
CGATGGAGCTGTCGGCTACGTTGAAGTCGGGCCAGTGGTAGTGGACGATGTGTACTTCAATGAAGTCGACCACCGAGCCGTAGACCATGCGGTCATGGACATTGCCGATGGCGCCGCCAAGAATAAGCGCCAGCGCGACAGTGGTGAGCGTGAAGCGGCTGCCCAGGCGGATCATGGCGATGAGCACGGCCACGGCGGCCAGCAGCGTAAAGGCGATGAGGCAGATGCGGACCGTGTGCGGCGAGGCCGAGTCGGCAAACATGGAGAAGGCCGCGCCATCGTTGGTCCAGTGGGTGATGCGCAGCAAGTTGGGGATGACGGGAATGGCGCCGCCCATGATGACGTGGTGCGCGACCCAGGTCTTGGTGAGCCGGTCGACGGCCACGACGAGAGCCGAGATGAGCAGGAGCCAGGGAAGACGACGAGGTGCTTGAAAGCTCACTGGGCTGGCTCCTGCTGAAGGGAGTTCAGATTGGCATTTGTGGTCTCCCACCCTAGCCGCAAAGACAAAAACGCGGCGAGGGTGGGGCACCCGGCAGTCGAGGTATCCCAGGTCTCAAAATCTAGACTTGGGGCACCCATGTTTTGTGGCGGGGTAGCTTTCACGCGGCGTCCTCAGTCTCTGTAGGGCCACCTTGAGGCGGTTCGATGCCCATCTCTTTTAGCGCGCCACGGCAACGTTCACAAACGTCCTGCCATGCGCCGTAATTAGTGGTGTCATGCGTGTAACGCCAGCAGCGATTGCATTTTGTGCCGTGTGCAACGACCGCTTCTACATCCCAAATTGCCAACTGCGCTTCTTCTTCATTTGCCAACTGCTTCTCAAGATCGACGGCCAACTGCTGCAATTCTGAGCTAGCTATAGCGGTATTGATTTTTTGAGCAGCTAACAACCTTTCCTTGATTTCATCTTGAGGGAGGTAAACGATCTTCACATCGGAAACAATTGCAGCTTCCGCTAGGGCGCTCACATAGGGTTCGTAAACGCCCTTCTGATGATCGGGAACTAACCAATTGAGATTGCATTCGAGAGACTTGCCGACTTTTTTTTCTTTTCGGAGGGCTTCGATCTTGAGAAGCGCGCGATTTCTGACTGGCAGCAGAAGCTGACGCCATGTAAGAAGCTCATCAATTGCATTGCCCGAAAAAACCTCTTCCAGCTTCGGGAACAGCGCGAGATGCACGCTCTCTGCGCGGCCTTGGACGGTGGGCAGATGCTCCCACACCTCATCGGCGGTGAAGCTGAGGATGGGCGCGACGAGGCGGACGAGCGTCTCGGTGATCTGCCAGAGCACGGTCTGCGCAGAGCGGCGGGCGTGGCTGGTGGGCGCGAAGGTGTACATGCGGTCCTTCAACACGTCGAGATAAAAGGCGCTCAGGTCGACGATGGCGAACTCGTTCACGGCCTGGTAGACGCGATGGAATTCGAAGGCCTCATACCAGCCGAGAATCTTTTCCGTAAGCTCGCGGGTGCGGGCCAGCATGTAGCGGTCGAGGGGGAGAAGCTCCGCTTCGCTGACGCGGTCCTGTGCGGGGTAGAAGCCGTGCAGGTTGCCGAGCAGGAAGCGGAAGGTGTTGCGCAGCTTGCGGTAGAGCTCGGCGCAGCGCTGCATCAGGTTCTCGCTGGCGGCCATGTCTTCACGGAAATCGACCGAGGCAACCCATAGACGCACGATCTCGCCACCCATGCGGTCGGCGATGTCCACCGGGTCGACGCCGTTGCCGAGGGACTTGGACATGGCGCGGCCCTGCTCGTCGAGGGTCCAGCCGGCGGTGGCTACGTGGGAGTACGGCGCGCGGCCGCGCAGCGCAACCGAGGTGAGCAGCGAAGAGTGGAACCATCCGCGATGCTGGTCGCCGCCTTCGAGGTAGAGGCACTCCGTACGGGTTTTGTCCGATTCCGTCGCCCCTACGGGGCTTGGAACGATTTCATTTGCCGCATTCCCAGGACTGCGCTGCGCTTGTCCTGGGCTATTTTCGGCAGCTCCCTCCGGGAGCGCGGGGGCTGAAGCCTCATTTTTTTGAAATGCTTTATAGATGGTGCGCAAGTCGGGATCCGATTCGCAGACGGCCAGCCAGCTCACGCCGGAGTCGAACCAGACGTCGAGGATGTCGAATTCCTTGCGGAAGCCCTGGCCGGGCGGGCGGACTTCTCCGCAGTGTTGGCAAACGAGGCCTTCCGGAAGCAGCGATTCAATGGGCGTGGTGTGCCAGGCCTCAGCGCCTTCACGCTCGAAGAGATCGACGATCTGGCGGTTCAGGCCCGCGTCAAGGATGGGGTTGTTGCAGCTCTCGCAGAGGAAGACGGCGATGGGCACGCCCCAAATGCGCTGGCGGCTGATGCACCAGTCGGGGCGCGTGGCGATCATGTTGGTGATGCGCTCCTTGCCCCAGGCCGGGTCCCAGGTGACCTTGTCGATCTCTTCGATGCTAAGCTGCCGAAACGTCGTCTCTGTCCCGTCGGCGCGTTTCACCGGGGTTTCCAGGCCGATGAACCACTGCTCGGTGGCGCGAAAGATGATGGGATGATGGCAGCGCCAGCAGTGCGGGTAGGAGTGCTCGAGCTGCGCGCCACCAAGCAGTGCGCCGCTGGTTTTGAGCATGTCCACGATGACCGGATTGGCGGCCCAGACCTTGAGGCCGTCAAAGGGCGGCGGCGTGGGCTGGGTCCATGCGCCGGGATCGACGTGGATATAGCCTGCGGCGTCCACGCGGCAGGTCAGGTCGAGGCCGTAGCGCTGGCCGGTGTAGAAGTCCTCTGCGCCGTGGGCGGGCGCGGTGTGGACGGCGCCGGTGCCGGTGTCGGCGGTGACGTAGGTGGCCAGGACGCCGAGGACAGAGCGGTCGAGAAATGGGTGCTGGAAGGTGACGCGGTCGAGCACGGCGCCTTTGAAGCGCGCGATCTCCTGCGCCTCCGGCAGATTGCAGGCCGCTTTCACTTGAGCGGCGAGTGCCTCGGCAACGACGTAAATTCTGCCGTCAGTATTCTGAAGCGCCACATAGTCGAAGTCGGGATGGAACGCTACCGCCAGCGACGCGGGCAGCGTCCAGGGCGTCGTGGTCCAGATGATAGTGGAAACGTCGCGGCCGGCGAGCGTGGGGTCAAGCAACCCCGGATCGCTGGTCATTTCATAGCGCACAAAGACCGAAGGGCTGGTATGCTGCTCGTACTCGACTTCCGCTTCGGCCAAAGCGGTCCGGTCGTGGATACACCAGTAGACGGGTTTCAACCCGCGGTAAACAAAGCCCCTTTCCAGGAAGCCGTAGAATGCTTCCAACGTGCGGGCCTCGTAGCCGCGGGACATGGTTTTATAGGGCGTTTGCCAGCGGCCAAAGCAGCCAATGCGTTCAAACTGCGAGGTCTGCAGGTCGACATATTTCTGCGCGTAGGCGCGGCAGGCATCCAGAACCGCAGGAGCGGGCATCTCCAGTTTCTTGCGGCCCAGCTTTTCGTCGACCTTGATCTCGATAGGCAGGCCGTGGCAGTCGAAGCCGGGAACGTAAGGAGCATCAAAACCGGCCATGGTTTTGGATTTGACGACAAAATCTTTGAGGCCTTTATTCAGCGCATGACCCAGATGGATGGGCCCGTTGGCGTAAGGCGGCCCGTCATGGAGGAGGAATGCGGGACGGCCGCGGCCGGCTTTTCTTAGCTCTTCATAGAGGCGCAGCGAGGCCCAGCGAGCGAGCCGAAGCGGTTCATTCTGCGGCAGGTTGGCCTTCATGGGAAAGGCGGTTTGCGGCAAGGTGAGGGTCGCCTTCAACTCCGGCGCAGGGGGCATCTTGACTCCGTTGTGTGCTGCATACTTGTTCAACTACCAGTTTAAATGGCAAAGCGGTGACATTTGGGTAACAAACAGTGGACGGGGATCGTCTATTGTTTATGGAAGGGCTGAAGCGGGCAGAATATGACTCCGTGGATATTGAAGTCACTTCTAAAGGTGACTTCAGGGTCGAGACAACTTCGGGCAGCGTCAAGCATAATGGAGCGATGGGCCTGTACGCGGGCAAGCTCCAGTCTGGACAGGCGAGGACAACCGAGCCGGCAACAACTATGGCAAACGAGCTACTGACACAGACAGAAGCGGAGACCGGGTCAGGCGCAGGCCGCATTCAGGGCCACGAGCTGGACGCTTTTCTGGGCAAGGCTTTCGAGGAAAAGCCCATCTGGACAGGGCTTTACGAGAGCATCCGCGACGTATTCTTCCCCCCCAAGCTGCCCCCGCTGGAGCTTACGTCGACGCCGATTCCGGTGCCGGACCGCATGGCCGTAAAGGCCAATCCGTGGGCCATCGGGATTTCGACGACCATGAACCTGATCCTTCTTGCCATTGTGCTGTTTTTCCTGGGCAAGCAGGTGATCGAGGCGGTCAAGCCGGGCCTGCTGAACACGCCGATTGACGTGGGCGACTTTAAAGCGCCCAAAGACCTGAAGATGGCGGGCGGCGGCGGCGGCGGCGGCGACCGCAGCATTCTGCAGGCCAGCAAGGGCAAGCTGCCGGTGATTGAAAAGCAGCCGGTGGTGCCGCCGCAGGTGCAGACCTTCGATAAACCGAAGATTCCCATGCCCGCGGCGATCGACGTGCAAAAGAACATTACACTGCCTGACAATCCCATGATGCCGAACATCGGCATGAAGACTTCGGCCAACGTCATTCTGTCCAATGGCACCGGGAGCGGCGGCGGGATGGGCACCGGGAGCGGCGGCGGACTGGGATCGGGCGGCGGAAACGGCTACGGACCCGGCGACGGCGGCAACACGGGTGGCGGGGTCTACCAGATCGGCGGCCGGGTCTCGGGGCCGGTGGCTCTGGTCACGCCGGAGGCGGAGTTTTCAGACGAAGCGCGCCGGGCGAAGTACCAGGGCGTCGTCGAAATCTCAATGATCGTCGATGCCAATGGAAACCCGCAGAATCCGCGCGTGATTCGCACGCTGGGCATGGGCCTGGATGAGAAGGCGCTGGAAGCGGTGAGAAAATACAAGTTCAAGCCGGCGATGAAGGACGGCAAGACACCGGTGCCGGTGATGATTACGGTCGAAGTCAACTTCAGGCTGTATTGAAAAGCAGCAAGTTAGCAAGTTGGCGAGTCAGCAAAGGGCGAAGCGCGACGGTGCTTCGCCCTTTTTTGCGTTTGGGGCGTTCCTGCGCGGAGAGGCTGCGGAAAGCACGCCCGCTATTGCTTGATGACCGTCCCGTCGCGGAGCCGGATTTCGCCCCATCCGCCGTTGAGCGGGCTGGGCTGGAAGGGCGACTTCGCCGCCTCCTTCTCGTCGATCTCGATGCCCCAGCCGGGCTTTTCGCTCACCCACAGGTAGCCGTCGCGCATCTCCGGGCAGCCCTGGAAGATGGCCTGGGTGCGCTCGTTGAAGGGCGAGTACTCCTGAATGCCGAAGTTGTAGCTGACCAGGTCGAGGGTGACGTTGGCCATGTGGCCCACGGGGGAAACGTCGCCGGGGCCGTGCCAGGCGGTTCTGACGCCGAACTGCTCGGCCAGAATCGCGATCTTGCGCGCGGGGCTGAAGCCGCCCACCTGGGAGACGTGGCAGCGGATGTAGTCGATGAGGCGCTCGGAGATGAGCGGCTGCCACTCGTGCGGATTGTTGAAGAGCTCGCCCATGGCGATGGGCGTGGCGCAGTTCTGGCGAATCTGGCGGAAGTAGTCGATGTCTTCGGGCGAGAGCGGGTCTTCGAGGAAGAACATGCGGTACTGCTCGGCCTGCTTGCAGAACTCGACGGCTTCGTTGGGCGTGAGCCGCTCGTGCATGTCGTGGAGCAGTTCGACCTCGTCGCCCAGCTCGCGGCGGCAGATTTCAAGCAGCTTGAGCGCCCGGCGCATCTGGTATGCGGGCTCGAAGAGCGGCTTGTCGTGAAGCGCCTTGAGCTCGGTGTCGCCTTTGTGCGATGAGCCGTAGCCGGCCATGCCGGGCAGGCCCACCTGCACGCGGACGTTGCGGAAACCCTGCGCCATATACTGCTTGGCGTTGGCAACCACGTCTTCAAACTCGTCGCCACTGGCGTGGGCGTAGGTGTCGACGGCTTCGCGGCATTTTCCGCCGGCGAGCTGGTAGACGGGCATGCCGGCCTGACGGCCTTTGATGTCCCACAGCGCCTGATCCACGCCGCTGATGGCGTTGTTGAGCACCGGACCATTTCTCCAGTAAGAGCTGTCGTTGCAGGACTGCCAGATGTCCTCAATGCGGTCAGTCGTTTTGCCCAGCAGGAAGGGCTTGAGATAGAGCTCGACGGCGGGTTTGACCAGGTCGGCGCGCTGCGTGAAGGTGGCGCAGCCGTAGCCGTAGAGGCCGTCCTGATCGGTGGTGATCTTGACCACGGTAAGGCGCACGCCCTGCGGCTGGCACTCGATCACGCTGATGTCCTTGATGCGCGGCTGCGGTATGGCGCGGGTGGCGCGGGCTACCTGTTCGTCGGCGAGCGTAAAGCGCGGCGCGAGCGCGGCTGCGCCTGCGCCGGCGATGGACTTGAGCAAACTGCGGCGTGCGATCGGCATGGTGTGGCCCCTCTGTTGTTGAATGTGCGAGTCGGTCGATAAAAACGAACACGCAATTCTACGGTATGGGAGGAGCGGAGCGGAGTTAGCAGTTAGCGGAGTTGGCGGAGTTAGACGGCGGTGGATCGTGCTTTCCCACCCATTTCACGAAGAGTGTGAAATGGATGGGGCACCCTGGATCGTGGTGAGTGGAGGCTTAAAGACTCGCGAGGTCAGGCGACGAGGTCAGAGAGCGGCGAGAAGCGATAGCGGGCCTTGGCGATGGGTGTGCCGACCACCTCGATGCGGCTCAGATCGCGCGTACCCACGCCGAGGTGTTCGGCCAGGCGCAGCGTGCTGTCACACTTTTCGAAGGGGGGCGCGCCGCGGTCAGCCATGGGATCGAAGCCCATGATGGCCGTGGCGACTGCGTCCGTAGAGACGCAGTTCATTCCCGCAATGAGCAGGCCGGGATGGACGGGCTGATGAATCCAGCCGGTGTCCTGATTGGGCAGCTCGCCGCCGGTCATGGTGTGGATTCCGTCAATCACAGCGAGATGGATGGGCCGCGAGGCGACCAGGTCGGCCGTGATGCGCGGCACGCGGTAGCCCGGATCCTTTGAATTGGTTGTGTCCACCAGCGGCGGTGCGCTCCTGGGCGGAACGCGCGAGCCGGAGTGCATGGGTTCGCGGTAGCCCATGGGCACGATGCTGGGCTCGTCCTCAGGCGCTTCGCGGCTATAGATGGTGCAGGGCGTAATGCCGAAGCAGTTCTTCATGGAGAGCGTGACGCCGGCCGTGCGGTGCTGCTTGAGCTTGGCCAGCGAGACGAAGACGTCGCAGTCGCGATAGGAGTGGTTCAGGTCGTAGCCCGCGTACATGAGGCCGCCGCCGGGAACCATGAACCGGGCGTAGGTTTTGCCGCTGCCCAGGAAGTTGGTGTTCTCGAACTCCACGCGCGTGGCGGCGCCGGCGAAGTCCTTGGGCTGCCATCCGGCCGCAAGCATGAACTCCTCGAGCGGCTTGGTTCCGACGGGCGCGCTTTCGAGCAGCCGCACGCGCTGCGCTCCGCCTTTGCCGAGCAGGTAGACCAGCGCGCCGATGACCTGCGGGTGAACCCAGTGCGTCATCTGGTTCGGCATCGAGTTCAGCTTGTCGTTGACCGGTCCGGTCATGTTGAGCTTGATGGCGACGGTCTTGCCGCGCACCAGCGGCTCGATGCCGCCGAGCTGATCGAACATGGAGGAGAGTGTGTCCACAACCTGGCGGTCGTACTCCTGGCACAGGCCAACGGCTACGCGGCTGGTGGCGAGGTGCTGCGCTTTGAGCAGGCTGGGCTGCGCCAGGAACGCGCCGGCCGCCATGCCTGCGGCGCCCAGAAAATCTCTGCGGGAGCAAGTGGTCATCATGGTCAGACT
>JBAUCP010000647.1:0-2101 GCA_049677625.1 Occallatibacter sp.
GGGTTGTTCATCAACCCTCCCTACGGATTTGCTCCGGAGGACAACCTGGACTACGCGCGCGTGGTGCGGATGCACCTGGAGGGAATTGCCGAGCTCGAGCACCGTTACCCGGGAGCCACAGTGCTCACCGCATGGCCGGTTTCCGACGAGCTTACGCGCCCGGAGCTCGGCTACATGAAGCAGCCGTGGGATATTTGCCGCATCGACGACTTTACCCCCGCGCAGATTGCGGTGGCCGCAGGGGAGCCGGAAAAATACTCGGCCGCGCTGGTTTTTTCAACCAAATACGATCCGCCGCGGCCGCTCTTGAGCCTGGGCGCGGCCAGCGAGGCTCTCGACCAGCGCTACTTCGGGCTGCACCACGATCTGCCTCCGGAAGCGATTGCGCTCCAGTTGGGCGGCACGCTGGTGTGGGAGCAGAAGGATCACGGCATGTGGATCGCGTTGATCCGGTTCAATCGCGCGGTCGAGGCGCGGGTTGAAGGCAGGGATGAACCGCTGCGCGCGGAGCGGTGAACGGTTTGGATTGCGCCGGGAGCGGGGCTAAAACTTTTTTCTCAAAAACTCGAATACCAGATAGCCGATCGAGGCCGAAATCAGCGCAATTGTGAAGTTTGTTGCCGTGAGAATGTCGTGCAGGGCGAATGATAGCGTCTTTCCCGCGCCGGCCGAGCGGTTGAACTCGCCCATCAGCAGGTTGGAATAAAACAGAAAAATGATGAAGACAACTTCCACCAGCGCCCGCCAGACCGGGGCAAGTTTTCTCCGGGGTGCTGCATTGGGCGCCATGGACCCATCATAACCATCGCTGCCCATGCGGCCAACGGATTTCGGCGGGGCAATTGCATAAGAGCGGTTCAGCGCTGATGAAGGCCTTCGGTGCGGCACTACTGGCCGTAAAAACATGACCGCGTCCCTGTCCCTGGTTTCAAGCCCGCCCCGGCGGACTCCAGCCTGGGCTATTCTCGGTTCCCCCTTACGGGGGAAAGAGCGTTGGGGTTGAGGGTTGTGGACTCCCACCCTTTCCGCAGGAAAAAGTGGAAAGGATGGGGTACCGGGCGTTTCTCAGGGGGAATCTGCCGAGCCGCATGCGAAGTCGGGCGTGGCGGAGATTCCGTTGAGGGTGAAGCAGACGATGCCGTTGACGTCAGTGCGGAGGGTGCGGACGTGGGAGGTTTCCAGCTCGTCGAGGACCTCCTGGCGGGGATGGCCGTAGCGGTTGTGCGGGCCGCAGGAGATGACGGCCCATTGCGGGGAGACGCGGGAGAGGAACTCGGGGCGTGTGGAGGTGATGCTGCCGTGATGGCCCACTTTGAGCAGGGTGCTGGCGAGCGCAAGGCCGGACTGCGGAGGCGCGGAATCGGCCTGGGCGACCATGGCGTCTTCGACGGGCGCCTCGGCGTCGCCTTCAAGGAGCACGGAACTGGCCGCGTAGGCGACGTGGAGGACGAGCGAGTCGTCATTCGAGGGCTCGGAGCTAGGCTGGTAGCTGGCGAATGGGGCGAGAACGTTGATCTGGGTCTGGCCGAAGGAAAAGCTGTCGCCGGCGTGGAAGGTGCGGACGCGGACGCGCAGATTGGCGGCCTGGGCGAGCAGTGCGTTGTAGGCGGCGATGCGCGGGTTGTTGCCGACCCATAGCTCGTCGGGATGGAAGTTGCGCAGGATGGCGGGCAGGCCGCCCATGTGGTCAGAGTGCGCGTGGGTGAGCGCGACGGCGTCAAGATGGCGGATGCCGCGCGACCAGAGGGCGGGCGAGACGACGTCTTCGCCGATGTCGAAGTCCTGCGGGGACTGGCGCGGGCCGCCGCCGAAGCCGCCGGCGTCGACGAGGAGGGTTTTGCCGCCGGGGGTGATGAGCAGGAGCGAGTCGCCCTGGCCCACGTCAATGGCTTCAACGAGGAGCGCGCCGCGCGGATGCTGGATGGGCCGCGGCGCAACGGCGGCGATAGCGGCAAGCAGCAGTGCGGCGCATGCCGCGCGAATAGGCCAGCGGCTGCGGCCTGCAGACGAGCGAAGCGCGGACTTATGCGCGAGCAGAATGGCTGCGGCCAGCAGCGCGCAGAAGAGTGCCGATTGCCAGAGAAGCGGCGTGGGGATGCGG
>JBAUCP010000648.1:0-3419 GCA_049677625.1 Occallatibacter sp.
GATCTTCGGCCTCGGCCTTCATGCGCTCGTTCTGGTAGCAGATGGCCAGCGTCGCGCCGGCCTGACGCAGTTTTTGTGCAATGCCCCACGCGATGGAACGCTTGTTAGCCAGTCCGAAGACGACAGCCGTTTTGCCTGCCAGGTCGATCATGTTTTTTCCAGTCCTCCGAGCTCTGCGCTCAACACTGCGAAGTGCGAATCAACCGCCTCTAAGAATATCAGCCGCCCAACATTGACCCGCCAAGCCGCTATCCGCCCAGGTCGATCAGCTCCACGTGGCCCACCGGCTGCTTGAGAAACCGCGAGCCGAGCCGCTCGAATTTTTCCACTGAGTCAGTCGC
Organism: Occallatibacter sp.; assembly: GCA_049677625.1. Taxonomy (GTDB): domain Bacteria; phylum Acidobacteriota; class Terriglobia; order Terriglobales; family Acidobacteriaceae; genus Telmatobacter. The sequence continues at coordinate 342 of JBAUCP010000648.1, forward strand.
GAAGCAGCGAATCTCAGTCTGTGCGGCTGCGCCGCCAGGCTGCGCCGCCGCGCGCCCGTTAAACAGCCGCACCGCGGCGTCGGCCGTGGACTCCGCCGAGTCGATCACGCGAATGCCGGATGCTCCCGGCGCTGCAAGCAGTTGCTCAATGAGCGGCCGCAGCAGCGGGTAGTGCGTGCAGCCCAGCACCAGCGTGTCCGGCTTCAGCCCCTCGGCTGCAGCCTGCGCACGCACCTCGTCGAGATAGATGCGGATCACCTCGGCCGTCACCGGATGCGACGTCCATCCCTCCTCGACCAGCGGCACCAGCAGCGGGCAGGCCTTCTCGATCGCGCGCAGTCCACGCGCCTGGCAGGCCGCCGCATAGGCGTGGCTGTGCACCGTAGCGTCGGTGGCAATCACCAGCACGTCGCCGCTGGCTGAGGCATCGCGCGCCGCGGATGCGCCCGGCTCGATCACGCCCAGCACCGGAACCGGCACTGCATCCTGAATCGCGTCCAGAGCCAGAGCGCTGGCCGTGTTGCATGCGATCACCAGGTACTCGGCGCCCTGCTCGCGCACCAGGAACTGCGCGCTCTGCACCGCGTAGCGTGCAATTGTGCGGCGTGACTTGGAGCCGTAAGGCAGCCGCGCCGTATCGCCCAGAAAAGCGTAGCGCGCCTGCGGCAACCGCTCAATGAGCGCGCGCAGCACCGTGAGCCCGCCAAAGCCTGAGTCGAAAACGCCGATGACCGGTGCGCTTCCCGCGCTGTTCTTCGTCCCGCTCACGGCTGCGCTCCTTGCGCCGGCTCGGCCTCCGCCGTCAGATAAGTCCGCATTAGATCCGCGTGCCCGGCCAGCGTGTCGCGCGGCTGGCCATCCACCAGGAACCGCACCTCGGTCACCTGCGGCAAATTTGCGTGCAGAGTGGCGCAGATGGAGAGCACGGTCAGGCTTTCGGTCTCGATGCCCGAGGGATGGCTGGCAGCAAAGGCGGCCGTCAGATTCACGACCGCCAGCTCCGCGCCGTTTTGCGCGTTGCTCGCGTTCGTGGCCGTTGCCGCCGTATCGGGAGCGGCTGCATCTGGGCTCGCCGCATCGCTCGCGCTCGGCGCAGCGGTCTGGCTGCCAGCGTTCGCCGGCATCAGAAACACCTGCAAAACCGAGCTGGCTCCGCCCGGAACCGCATGAGCCGTGTCGGCAGCCGCGTAGAGGTCGAGCAGTTTGCCCAGAATCGCGCGCGCCCGCGCGTTGGGGCTCTGCGGCAGCGGCAGAGAGAGCTCCTGCGTCATGAGCGTATCGTCCGCGTCGTCGGCGACCATCAGCGTTGCCTGTACCGCCGGAGCCACCTGCGGCGCCTGCGTCGGCGTGGACTGCTGGCCCGCAAGCAGCCGCTCATGCGCATGGTTGCGCAACTGCCACAGCACCGCGCCCATCACGATGGACGCCGCCAGCAGCAGGAAGAACAGAACGGTCTGGTAGCGTGGAATCACGGCTGGCTGGCCCCCGCGTCCGAGTCTTCCAGATGCGATGCCTCCGAACGCCACTCCACAATTGCTGCCGCCAGACCCTCTGCCACACGCGCCTGGTAGCCGGCGTCATTCAGGCTGTCGGCCGGGGTTCCGGTCGAGCTCTTGTCCGGGGAAATCTCAATGGCGATCGCGGGGCAGGTCATGCTGTCCACCACCGGAAGCGCGGTGCGGCCCACGGTCACCCCCAGGCTGGCCTGCAGCAGCGCGGAGTTGACCACCCCTTCGAGCGCCACGCTGCGCGTCACCCACGCGGCCTGCGCCGTCTTCCAGGGAATAAACTTCACCGGCGCCGCTGGAGTAAACGAAGAGGCAAACAGATGCACGCCGGTCCCCGTGAGCGACCCGTGCAGGCTTATGCAGGCCTGGGCGTTGGCGTGGTTGGCAATTTCGTCGCGTTGCTGCGCGTCAAGCGTCGCGTCCGATTCCCGGGTGGTCACAACGGAGATGCTGCGCGCGGCCAGCAGCGAGCGCAGCCGCACGCTGAGGGCCAGCGTAAAGTTCTTTTCCGCCCAGTCGCTGCTGTGCCCGCCGGTGTCGTCGCCGCCGTGCGCCGCATCCAGCACCACCACAAACCGCGGCATGGGTTGCGCCTGCGCAAACCCGGGCAGACACCACGCCGCAGCCATCGCAGAGGTCATGAAGGCGATCGCCGCTGCGCGAATCCGTCGCCGGCCGGCACCATCCCACGCCATCCGCTCAGTCCAGCGCATAGATTGCCAGGCCGCTCAACAGCTTGGGAAAGAAATCGGTAGACTTCTGCGGCATTACGTCTCCCGCAAACGCCACCTCGCGGAGCTGTTCCATGGTGACGGGGTTGGTCAGGAAGGCGATGTCGGCCTCGCCGCGGCGCACCTGGTCCACGGCCTCGGCCGCGTCGCGCAGATAGCGGATGTTGGTCTGCTCGCGCACCTTTTCGGCGTCCAGCCCCAGCAGCCGCTCCAGGATAAGGGTGTGCAGATGCGTAAGGTCAAACTGCCGCAGCCGCTCGGGAATCGCCTTGAGCGCTACCTCCGCCGCCTCCGGCTTCGACCGCAGCAGCAGAGCGCCGTCGCGAGTGACCGCAACGAAGGCCGGCCCCTCTTGTTTTTTGAGCGCCTCGATATAGCCCGCCGCTTCCGCCGTACTCAGCGGCTCGGCCGTAAAGAACTGCTCAGCGGAACGCGCAAACGCCGCTGGATCAAAGTCCTTGAGCCCGTGAACCACGCGGTGGGTGGGCAGAATCACCAGCCCGTCGGCATCCATGTTCACAAAGGTCATCATCGCCGCGGCCTCAGGATAAGGCGGCTGCGGCAGGTGCATTGCGCTGAACTCCTGCTTTGCCGGCGCCGCGGCATGCTCGCGCGCCCGCTCGCGTCCGTAATTCAGCGCCGTCTCGTAGCGGTGGTGCCCATCGGCAATGATCAGTTTCTTGTCGTCCATCGCCGTGGTCAGCAGGCGGGTCGTCGCCGGGTCGCTCACCCGCCACACGCGGTGCGACACGCCATACTCGTCCGTTACCTCGACTTCCGCCGTGCCGCTGCCGTCGTAAAGAATGGTCTCAACCGTACCCGCGGGGTCAGAGTAGAGC
>JBAUCP010000649.1:0-2470 GCA_049677625.1 Occallatibacter sp.
ATTACAAAATCACCAGGTCACGATACTAGCCCGCGGAAGAGCTCTCCGTGTCGCCGGGAAACAGTTCGGGCTGCTCGGTTTCAAGCCGTCCGGCGGGCTCCCGTTTGCGTCCTCCGGCGCCGATCAGGCTCAGAACCTCCAGTTCCTGGATTGCCTGGCGCGGAATGAAGATCCGCTGGGTGTTGGAGCGCGTATCAGGGGGCGTGAGCAGCAGTCCGGCGCCCTGAACCAAGGTCAGATCGTTGGCTGCGAGGCCCTCCAGTTCGTCTCCATCGGTGAGCGTCAGGCGCAGCCACAGCCCGGCGGTCCGGGGACGGACGAGGAATCGCTTGCGGAGAAGCCGCTCCGGGTTGGCCTGGTCCGCTGTGCCGGCAGGGAAGTCCCGGACATAGCAGACCCACTTCACCTGGTCCCACCCCACGCGGACCACCTTGCCGGAGAGGTCGAGGATCTCCAGTTCGGACGATTCCGCGGCAAAGCCCGGCCCGGCATAGCCGGCATACCAATCCCTGGAGAACTTGCGCACAATCACCGGTTTTCGAGCAGAAGCCATCGCATTGGATTGTCGCACGGATGGCCCCGGCGGGCGCTTCGATTTGGACGCTTGCCGGCGGATTGGGCGCGCACGGCGCCGCGAGCTGAGAATCTGCCTTGGGAAGGCCGCCCGGCCGGGGCCTGCACCGGTGATTACCTTCATTCCCACAACGCGATAGCCCTAGCCAACAATTGACGGTTGTGTTAATGTACTGCTTTGCCTGCTCTGTCCGGACCATCTGGTAAGACTAACCACATCAGATACTTGGCGGAGAATTTGGGCGACGGAAGCAGGGAAGCGGATGCCCGATTACATCTATCTGCTGGAAAATCGGCTTTCGGCCGACCAGCGGCATGCCCTTGCGCAGTTGCGCGAGGCCGCTCGTGAAGCCGGGACCATACTGTTCCTCACTGGCGATGCGGTCCGTGACCTGACCAGCGGCCATGCCGTGCGCGAACTTGAAGTTGCCGTTCATGGAAATGCGCTCAAGCTGAAGAAATCATTGGAGAAGCTCGGCGGAAGAACGTGGGGTGAAGACGAGGCTTCGCGCAGCCTTTACCTTTGCTTCCCAGGCACCGTCCGCGTAGACGTAGTCAGCACCCACCGGGTTGAGTATCCCAAGCCCGGTAAGCCCGCCTTCCACCCGGCGTCAATCCAGGAAGATCTTCGCCGCCGCGACTTTACCGTGAATTCCATGGCCATCTCGCTCAACGAGGGGTCGTTTGGGCTGCTGATGGATCCGCTGAACGGTGCTGCCGATATTGAGGCCCGGGCCCTGCGGCTGGTCTCGAATTATGGCTTCCTTGAGGAGCCCTCTCTGCTGATCCGCGCTACCCGCTACCGTGCCCGTCTGGGCTGGGAGATGGACCCCAGAACCCTCACCCGGTATGAGAATGCCAAGGCCGAAGGGGTGATCGAATCGATTTCAGCCCATGCGCGCAGCCAAGAGCTGGAACAGATTGGCCATGAGGAAGATGGCCTGAAGGTGCTGCGCGCGCTTGAAGACGATGGCTGGATGAAGGTCCTGTTCCCGGCCTGGACGCCGGCCAAGGCCGACGAAGAGAAGTTGAAAGCGCTGCATGACCTGGCCGTCGAGTTGCTGATGCAGGGAGTTCACGCCGACATGTCGGCGGCGCAGATGCAACTGCTGACCGCCAAGCTGGCGCCCAAGGACCTGGCTGCCCTGAAGAAGCTGATGCTGCGGCCGGGCTTTGTGGAAGAGTGGAACAGCCTGGACACGCTGGCGGCGGGATTTGCCAAGGAGCTGCTGGCGAAACAAAACGCCGTGGCCTCGGCGAGCTTTAAGCTTTTCACGAGCTATGATCCGGAAGCGGTTCTATGGCTTGAATTTACCAGCAAGGCTCAGCCTGTCCTGGATCGCTACAACCTGTTTCTGAAGGTGTGGCCTGAGGCGCGCCAGCGCATCCCGTACAGCCTGATGCAGGAGATGCGGATTACTCCGGAGCTGCCGGGCTACAGCGAACTGGTGCGGGCAATCTTTCTGGAGCTGATCGACGGCAAGCTGGCCACGCCGGAGGAGATGCGCGCCTATCTCGAGCCGCACTCGCCGCCTGCCCCGCCGCCGCCGCCGAGTTATAAGAAGACGCGGGCCAAGCGGGGCGCGGAGGCCAAGATCAAGGAGCACGCCTACGACGAGGACGAAGAGTCTGAAGAGAGCCTTGGCGGTGACGACGATCTGGACGATCTGGGCGGCGACGATGAGGAACTGGATGTGGGGCTGAGCCTTCCCAAGGGCGCTCTGGGGCCGGAACCGGTGGAAGAAGACGGCGATTCCGAAGAGGAAGACGAGGACGAAGAGGAGCTCGAGCCGGCCCCCGTGGCCGCGAAGCCAGCCGCAAAAGCTGCCGGGAAGGCCGCGGAGAAGACGGCGCAAAAGCCCGCGCCTGCGCCAAGCCCGGCGCCGAAGGCCAAGCC
>JBAUCP010000650.1:0-10685 GCA_049677625.1 Occallatibacter sp.
AAGCGCCGAGCTTGCGCAAAACTGCGGCGCGGCCGCGCAATAGACGTCAACGGAGGACGCATTGGACTACACCACCCTTGCAGTCATCAACAGCGGCCCCATTCGGACGATCCTTTTGAATCGCCCCGAACGCCGCAATGCGATGACGCCTGAAATGCAGATGGAGCTGCTAACGGCCTTTGAAGAAGCCGCCGCAAGCCAATGCCGCGTCCTTGTGCTCTCCGGCGCCGGCAAAGCCTTTTGCTCCGGCCTCGATCTCTCAGTGCTCGAAAGCATGAAAGACGCGGCCGCCATCGAGCATCGCGCTGATGCTGAACGGATCGCGCGGCTCTTTCTCGCTCTGCGTGAACTCCCCATGCCCACCGTCGCGGCCGTAAACGGCCCGGCCATCGCCGGTGGATGCGGACTGGCCACAATCTGCGACTTCACCATTGCGACACAGTCGGCAAAGTTCGGCTTCACTGAGGTGCGCATCGGCTTTGTGCCCGCGCTGGTCTCGGCCTTTCTCGCCCTTCAGGTTGGCGACAAAACCAGCCGCGACCTCCTGTTCACGGGCAGGCTCTTTGACGCCGCAGAGGCGCTTCACCTCGGTCTGGTCAATGAAATCGTGCCGGAACACGAGCTCGCATCGCACGTCGAGTCGCTGGCAAAGGTGCTACTGGCAAACAGTCCGGAGTCGCTGCGCGCCACCAAGCGGCTGATGAATGCGCAGCACAAGGCGTGGCTCGACGCGGCAATTGCCGAAGCGCTGGAGGCAAATGCGCTCTCTCGGGAGACAGTGGACTTTCGCGAAGGGATCACCGCATTTCTCGAAAAGCGCAAGCCCGTTTGGTCAAAATAATCGTTGAATACGCGACTGAATCAGTTCAACCCTTCACTGAACCGCAACGCCGCCTCAGTCCGCTCCTCAACCTGCCCCCGAGAAACACCGTCGGCCAGCTCAATCGCAAGAAAGCCCTCATCCGTTACGTCAAGCACGCACAAATCCGTAATCACTCGATTGACCACTCCCGCACCCGTAAGCGGCAGCGAGCAACTGCGCAACAGCTTGGCGCCGCCGTCCGGAGTGTTGTGTTCCATCACCACAATCACGCGCCTCACACCGGAGACCAGGTCCATCGCGCCGCCCATCCCCTTCACGCGCTTGCCGGGAATCATCCAGTTCGCCAGGTCACCGCGCTCTGACACCTGCATGGCGCCGAGAATCGCCAGGTCGATGTGCCCGCCCCGGATCATCGCAAAGGAGTCGGCACTCGAAAACGTAGACGCGCCCGGAACAACGGTCACTGTTTCCTTACCCGCATTGATCAGGTCCGCATCGACCTCCGACGCGCGTGGAAACGGCCCCATCCCCAGCAGTCCATTCTCCGACTGAAGAGTCACCGTCATTCCCTCGGGAATATGGTTGGCCACAAGCGTCGGGATGCCAATGCCCAGGTTCACATAGAAGCCGTCTTCCAACTCGCGCGCCGCCCGGTCCGCCATTTGTTCACGTGTCCATGCCATGGGCTCACTCCCCGCGTATCGTTCTCTTTTCAATTCGCTTTTCCGGATGCGGATTATGCGCCAATCGGTGCACAAAGATTCCCGGCGTGTGAATCTCGTCTGGATCAAGCTGGCCCGGCTCGACGATAATCTCTGCCTCCGCAACCGTAATCCTGCCGCAGGTGGCCGCATTCGGATTGAAGTTGCGCGCCGTGCGGCGATAGATAAGATTCCCGTGCAGATCGGCCTTCCACGCCTTCACCAGCGCCAAGTCAGCCTGAATTCCGCGCTCCAGAATGTACGGTACGCCGTCGAAGTCCTTGTGCTCTTTTCCTTCGGCCACCAGCGTGCCCACCCCGGTTCGCGTATAAAAACCGGGAATGCCCGCGCCGCCTGCACGCATGCGCTCGGCAAGCGTGCCCTGCGGGCAAAACTCCACCTCCAGCTCGCCGGCAAGATACTGCCGCTCAAACTCGGCATTTTCTCCCACGTAGCTTGAGATCATCTTTTTCACCTGGCGCGATTCGAGCAGCAATCCAAGGCCCCAGCCATCCACGCCTGCATTGTTGCTGGCTACGGTCAGGTTGCGCACACCGCTCTCGCGCAGCGCCAGAATCAGCGCTTCCGGAATGCCGCACAAGCCGAAGCCGCCGATGGCCAGCAGCATGCCATCGCGCACCAGGCCGTCCAGCGCGGCCCGCGCATCCAGACACAACTTGTTCAGCCCGCCAGCGTTGCCGGTTCCGTGTTCCATGCTCATCCCTTCCCGTGCGCAGTTCCCATAGTAGCGCCATCCCGCGCCGGAATCATCCGCGCCGCGCCAGCTGATACGCCGCACTCGACAATCACTGCCATCCATCTGATATAGGTATCGAGTCGGCTCCTTTCCCATCACGAGGTCTCATGGAATCATTTTCATCTTCCGCGGGACGACCGGACTCCGCCGGTAGTCCCAAGCCGGCTCCTTCGTTCGCATTCTTTGCCGTGGGCGTCGTTGCGATCGCCGCCGGGCTTACTTACCTGCTCGAAACTAACTCCGCCGCGGGCACATGGCTGCAGGTTTACGATCCCACCGGGCATTGGCAGCTTTCCACGCTGGTTGCGGCCCTGCCGCTCATTGTGCTACTGGGCGCAATGGCGATTTTGCGTGTTAAGGCCCATGTGGCCGCGGTCGCGGGGCTGCTTACTGCGTTGCTTATCGCTGTCGCCATCTATCACATGCCCGCGCGCCTTGCGCTCACGGCTGCGGCTTACGGCGCGGGCTACGGCATCTTCCCCATCTGCTGGATCATTCTGCCCGTCATCTTTCTTTACAACCTCACGGTCAAGACCGGCCGCTTCGTTACGCTGCAGGAGAGCCTGGCCAACATTACAGACGACAGCCGTCTGCAGCTCCTGCTCATCGCCTTTGCGCTGGGCGCGTTCTTTGAGGGTACATGCGGATTCGGCACACCAGTCGCCGTCTGCGGCGCAATCTTGATCAGCCTTGGATTCCGTCCTTTGCAGGCAGCCGGCCTCTCTTTGATCGCCAACACCGCACCGGTCGCCTTCGGAGCGCTTGGAATTCCCACCATCACGCTCCACGGCGTAACCGGTATCGATCTGATGCTACTGTCGAGAACCATCGGTATCATTCTCGCGCCCTTCTGCGTACTGGTACCCTTCTGGCTTATCTGGGCTTATGCAGGCTTCCGCGCCATGATCGAGATATGGCCGGCCATTCTTGTTGCCGGCGCAACCTTCGCAACCGCACAGCTTCTCATCGCCACCTATGCCGGGCCATCGCTGGCAGCCATTGTGGCTGCGGTCTCCACCATCGTTGTGCTCATCGTTTTTCTGCGCTTCTGGAAGCCCAGGCGCGTGCTCAACGTAAGCGGCCACGACATTACCGGGCACGCACGCACGCGGTTCGACCACAGCGCTCAAAAAACCTTCAACGCGTGGCTCCCGTGGCTAGTGCTTTGCGTGGTGGTCTTTGCCTGGGGAATGCCGCAGTTCTCGCACTGGATGGACACAAGAACCACGGTTAAGTTTTCCGTGGCCGGCCTGAACAATTTTGTCGCGCGCATTCCTCCTGTCGTTACCAGGCCAACGCTCGAGCCCGCCATCTTCAACCTCAACTGGGCCACCGCAACCGGCACAGCCATTCTGGTGGCAGCCTTACTTGCCGGAATCTTCATGGGGCTCGGCCCCAAATCACTCGTCACTGCATTCTTCAAAACGCTCGTCGACATCCGCTTCACCGTGATTACCATCGCCTGCATGATGGCTCTCGGCTTCATCACGCGCTACGGCGGCCTCGACGCAACGCTGGGCCTCGCCTTCGCGCGCACCGGCACGTTTTATCCCTTCTTCGGCACGCTCATCGGATGGCTCGGCACCGCGACCACCGGCTCTGACACCTCCTCCAACGTCCTGTTCGGCAGCCTGCAAAAGGTCGCGGCGCAGCAGATCGGCGTCTCGCCCGTGCTGATGACCTCAGCCAACTCAGCCGGCGGCGTGATGGGCAAGATGGTGGACGCGCAAAGCATCGTGGTGGCCAGCACCGCCACGCAGAACTACGGCCAGGAAGGCGAGATCCTGCGCTTCGTGCTTCCGCATAGCCTGGCGCTCGCGTCTCTCGTCGGCGTCTTTGTCTATCTCATGGCATACGTCCATCCCTTCACCTCGCTCGTCGCACACTAGGCCGCTGACTTTCGCAAGACTTCGGGCATGGAATGTAGCGCCGGACTCCAGTCCGGCTGTCGTGCGGGTCTCCAGACCCGCATAACTAGGCTACCCGGCTACTTCAGATACAAATGATCGATCGGAGTCGCGCCGCGCATTCACTCGCTCGCGCCGCAAGTGCTACGATTGCATCGGCAACAAAAGGAACATCGATGCACATCTGTTTTCTGCTCAAGGTTCGCCAGGAAAAAATCGAGGAATACAAAGCCCGTCACGCGCACGTGTGGCCTGAGATGCTCGATGCGCTGCGCCAGACCGGCTGGCGCAACTACTCGCTCTTTCTGCGCCCCGACGGGCTGCTGGTCGGCTATCTTGAGGCGGACGACTTTGAAAAATGCTGCGCCGCCATGAAAGACCGCGAAGTAAACGCGCGCTGGCAGGCGGAGATGGCTCCTTTCTTCGAAAAGCTCGACCAAGGCGGCGCGGATGATAATATGTTTCCGCTCGAAGAAGTCTTTCATCTTGAGTAGCAAGTGGTCAGACCGCCCTATTTCTCGAAGGATGTGCTTATGCGAAATATCAATCTTTTGCGCCGCGATCTTCTGCGCGTGGGCAGTTTCGGCATGGCCGGAGCTGCAATTCCAGCCATCTCCCTTTCGGCTGCCGGCCAGGAGAGCGCTGCAAGCGCAGCCGCAGCGGGCATCTTCGACGTGCGCAAATATGGCGCTGCGGGCGACGGCAAAACGGTTGACACGCCGGCCGTCAATCGCGCCATTGAAGCAGCGGCCTCGGCGGGCGGCGGCGTGATTCTGTTTCCGGCCGGAGCCTATCTCTGCTTTTCCATCCACCTCAAGAGCCATGTGCACCTGCACCTGGAAGAAGGCTCGACCATCCTCGCGGCCGATTCACCCCTGCCCGGCCAGAGCACCGGCTATAACGGCGGCACGTACGATACAGCGGAGCCAAAAACAGCGTGGGATGCCTACCAGGACTACGGTCACAACCACTGGCATAACTCGCTTCTGTGGGGCGAGGACATTCACGACTTCAGCATCACCGGCACCGGACTCATCTACGGCAAGGGCCTGAGCTTCGGCGCCGGCCGCCATCCGCGCGGCAACTATCCCATCTTCATCGCCGAGCAGGCAGGCGTGGGCAACAAAGCCATCGCGCTCAAGAACTGCCGCAACGTTCTCTTGCGCGACTTCTCGGTGCTCAAGGGCGGCCACTTCGCGCTGCTCGCCACGGGAGTGGATAATCTCACCATCGACAATCTCAAAATCGACACCGATCGCGACGGACTCGATATCGATTGCTGCCAGAACGTGCGCGTCTCCAACTGCACCGTGAACTCACCCTGGGATGACGGCATCTGCCCCAAGTCCAGTTATGCGCTCGGCTACGCGCGCCCCACGCGCAACCTCACCATCGATAGCTGCTTGGTGACCGGCTACTATGAGCTGGGCTCGGTGCTCGACGGCACGTTCAAGAAGATGCCGCTCGATACGCACATGGCACACAACGGCCGCATCAAGTGCGGAACCGAATCGAATGGCGGCTTCATCAACATCACCATCTCGAATTGCATCTTCGAGGGCTGCGAGGGCTACGCGCTGGAATCAGTGGATGGCGCTCTGCTCGAAGACATCACCATCAGCAACACTACCATGCGCGATATCTACTCCGGCCCGTTCTTCTATCGCCTCGGCTCGCGGCTGCGCGGACCGAAGGAGAGCACCAAGGTTGGCACCTTCAAGCGCGTGCTGGTGGACAATCTCACCTGCTATAACGCATCACCACGCCAGGCCTCCATTCTGAGCGGCATTCCCGGCTATCCGCTCGAAGACCTGAAGTTCTCAAACATCTACATCGAGACGCCCGGCGGCGGAACAGCCGATGATGCAAAAGCCATGCCCACCGAGCAGGTGGACAACTACCCGGACCCCGGCCGCTTTGGCGTCACCCCTTCCACCGGTTTCTTCCTGCGCCACATCCGCAATCTGGAGATGAGCCACGTGGAGATTGCGAACAGCGCACCCGATGCGCGCCCGCCCTTCTACCTCGACAGCGTAGAGCGCGCCGACTTCTTCGCCGTCACTGCACCGCGCAACACCGACGGAGCCTTTGCCCTGCAGAACGTGAAAGACCTGCGCGTAGGCTGGAGCCGCGCCGCCGCAGATACTGTGCTGAGCAGCGCTAACGACAAGATGCTGTAGCAAAACAAGAGGCCATGCCAGACGGCATGGCCTCTTCATACATTCGATTCAGCATGATGCCGGGTGCCCCACCTTCGCCGCGCTCTTTGCGGCTAAGGTGGGAAAGCACGAACCCCAACTTCGGCTTCCGAACAACCTACCCCTGCAAAAAGTCCTTCACCTTCTGTACCAGAACATCGCGCCCCACATCGGAGATGGCGTTTGTCAGCGGAATCTGCTTGGGGCAGACCTCGACGCAGTTCTGCGCGAAGCCGCACTCCTGCACGCCGCCGTCGCCGGCCAGCGCGCGCAGCCGCTCTTCCTTGAGCACCTTGCCCGTCGGATGGTTGTTAAACAGCTTCACCTGCGCGATCGTAGCCGCGCCTACAAAGCCGGTCTCCTCGTTGAACTGCGGGCAAACCTCCATGCAGCAGGTGCAACTGATGCAGTTCGAGAGAGGATAGTTGACCTCCTGCTGCTGCGGAAACACCCGCGGACCGGAGCCCAGATCGTAGGTCCCGTCTACAGGAACCCAAGCCTTCACGGCCATCAGGTTCTTGAACAGAACGCTGCGGTCCACCTGCAGATCGCGCACCAGCGGAAACTTGGAGAGCGGCTCAATCTTCACGGGCTGTTCCAGATTGTCGATCAGCGCCGAACAAGCCATCCGCGCCTTGCCGTTAATCAGCATCGCGCACGACCCGCAGATCTCCTCCAGACAATTCGAGTCGTAGCTGATCGGCGTGGTCTCGCGCCCGTCGGCGGTCACGGGATTGGTGGCAATCTCCATCATTGAAGAGATGACGTTCATGCCCGGCCGCCACTCCAGTTCGAATTTCTCCCACACCGCGGGCGCATCGGGGCTGGCCTGGCGCTTGATTTCCAACTGCACGGTCCTGGTTGCCATCAATCCCTTCCTCGGTCCTTCCACAACTCTCGTCCAAAACTTCGCCGCGCGCAGCGCCTACTTGGCCGCGTCATAACGCCGCGGGCGCGGCTTGATGTACTGCGTATCCACATCTTCAAACTCAAACCGCGGACCCTCCGCAGCGCCCGTAAAGCTCGCCTTGGTGGTCTTCAAAAACTTTTCGTCGTTGCGTTCGGGAAAATCGGGCTTGAAGTGCGCGCCGCGTGACTCATCGCGCAAGACCGCGCCCTGCACCACGGTGCGAGAGAGCTCCAGCATGTTGTAAAGCTGGCGCGTGAACGCAAAGCTGGTGTTCGCCCACTGGCTCTTGTCGCTCAGGTTGATCTTCTTATAGCGGTCGAGGAGTTCGACGATCTTTTCGTCGGCCTGCTTCAGCCCCTTGTTGTAGCGGATCACGGTCGCGTGCTCGGTCATCGTATCGCCCAGCTCGCGCCACAGCTTGAATGGATTCTCCGTGCCTTCCGACGACATCAGTTTCTTGTTCGTCTCGGCCTGGCGCGCCAACTCAGCCGCAGCTCCCCCATCGCCTTCCGCAGCGGCCAGGCTCTTCGCGTAGCGCAGCGCATTCGGGCCCGCCACAAAGCCGCCAAAGATGCAGCTCACCAGCGAGTTCGCGCCCAGCCGGTTGGCGCCGTGATACTGATACTCGCACTCGCCCGCGGCAAAGATGCCGGGGATGTTGGTCATCTGGTCGAAGTCCACCCACAGGCCGCCCATGGTGTAGTGCATGCCGGGAAAGATCTTCATCGGCACTTCGCGCGGATCGTCGCCGACAAATTTTTCATAGATTTCAAGAATGCCTTCGAGCTTGCGGGTCAGCGTCTCGCGGTCGATGTGCGTCAGGTCGAGATAGACCATCGGCTGGCCGTCGATGCCCAGACCGTGCTCATAAACAATCTTGTGAATAGCGCGCGTAGCCACGTCGCGCGGCACCAGGTTGCCATACTTCGGATACCACTCCTCGAGGAAGTAGAACCGCTCCGGCTCGGGAATCTGTTTCACCTGCCGCTTGTCGCCCGGAGTGCGCGGCACCCACACGCGGCCGCCCTCGCCGCGCGCCGACTCCGACATCAGCCGCAGCTTGTCCTCGCCCGGAATGCAGGTGGGGTGCACCTGGATGAACTCGCCGTTAGCGTAGTACGCACCCTGCTGATAGAGGGCCGACTGCGCTGAGCCGGTGCATACCACCGAGTTGGTGCTCTTGCCGAAGATCGCGCCGTTGCCGCCGGTAGCCAGAATGATCGCGTCGGCAGGAAATACGCGCAGCTCCATCGAGCGCAGGTCCATCGCGGTAATGCCGCGCGCCACGCCCTTCGAATCGAGCACGGCGGAGAGAAACTCCCAGCCCTCGTACTTCTTTACCTTGTTTTCGGATTCATAGCGGCGCACCTGCTCGTCGAGCGCATAGAGCAGTTGCTGTCCCGTGGTTGCGCCCGCAAACGCGGTGCGGTGGTAGAGCGTGCCGCCGAAGCGGCGAAAATCCAGCAGCCCCTCCGGCGTGCGGTTGAACGGCACGCCCATGCGGTCGAGCAGATCGATAATCGCCGGCGCCGCTTCGCACATGGCCTTCACCGGCGTCTGGTTGGCTAGAAAATCGCCGCCATAGATCGTGTCGTCAAAGTGCTGCGCTGTGGTGTCGCCTTCGCCCTTCAGGTTCTTGGCCGCGTTAATGCCGCCCTGCGCGCAGACTGAGTGCGAGCGCTTCACGGGAACAATGGAAAACAGATCCACATTCCCGCCGGCCTCGGCAATCTTGATGACCGCGGCCAGCCCCGCAAGCCCTCCGCCAACCACGATGATCCTGGGTGCTGCCATGTTTTATCGAATCCTTTCGTTCACGCAACAGAGCCTGGAATCGGCGGCGTAAAGCGAAACGGCGCCGCAATCCGGTTCCAGGCATTGATCTGGCTGATGGCCACGGTCAGAAGCGCCAGATCGGGCTGAGGGAAATGCGCCTCAACCCGCGCATAGGCTTCATCGTCTATGTGATGTTGTGCGAGCAGCGTCACCTGCTCGGTCCATTCGAGCGCCGCTGCCTCGCGCTCGCTAAACACACCCGCCTCGCGCCACGCGGCCAGCAGATCGAGCCTTGCGGCCGGCACATTAAGCTTGCGCGCCTCATTCAGGTGGAATTGAATGCAGAAGGCGCAGCCGTTCAACTGCGAGGCGCGAATCTTGATCAGCTCGCGCAACTCCGGCTCGATGCCCGACTTCTTCAGCGCATGCGTAATAGCGGCCATGCTGGTGGCAAACTCGGGCACTGCCTCCTGAAAGGCCTTCCATTCGAGACGCGGCGCGGTAGCTTCAGCAGTGGGCATCGAAATCTTCTCCTCAAACCGCCAGGTGCGGCCAGTGCGAGCGATGGCTCGCCGGCGCTTGGTACAACTGGCTCACAGGCGCCACATCGTCTGGCGCATTTTGATATCGGGGCCCCACAAACGCCCAGATGCTCGCCAGCCCCATGATGCAGAGCGCCACGCCCCCGGCCAGGCACACCCAGCCGAAGCGCTTGCGCGCTGTCTCGCCCGGCGTAATGCCCCACTTGGCCGCAAACAGCCAGATGCCGTAAGCAAAGTGCCAGCAGATGGCGATCATGGCGACGATGTAAACGGCCAGGATCCAGGGATTGGCCAGCTCCATCTGCACTTTGTGAAAGGAGGCTCCGGGATTCTCCGGCAGGCTCACGCCCATGAAGCGCTGCGTCGCCACGTGATAGGCGATGTACGCAAACGCGATCAGCCCGGTGTAACGCTGGGCCACATACATCCAGTTGCCCGCCCACGGGTAGTAAACGACATTCGACTTGCCGCGAATCCAGATGTAGACGCCGTAAATGCCGTGATAGAGCAGCGGCAGAAAGATGAAGACCCACTCGAGCACTCGCACCAGCGGCAGGCTGTTGAGGAACTTCACCTGCGCAGCGTACGCGGCCGGGCCTTTGAGCGCTTCAAAGTTCGAGAGCAGGTGCTCGATGAGGAAAGCGCCGATGGGAATGACGCCGAGCAGCGAGTGCAGCCTGCGCCAGATGAAGCTGCTTCCCTGGCCGGCTCTGAGCGGCTGGACGCCGCGGTGTACGGCAGGCGCGGCTGAGGATTGAGCTGTTGCCATGGAAATTTAAGCTCCTAAAAAGGGCTGCAGGACCGGGTTCCCGGCGTTCGCGTATCGGATTGAGAGACGGAGTTTTGCGTCGAATATCCCTAAGCATTATTGGAAACGCACGTATGGATCGTCAAGGCGCGACGGCCGTTCCGCCGTCTGTCCGTCTCATTGTGCTGTTTTTGGCACAACCTCGCCCTGATTGATACCGTGTTGTCGATTTGGGTCTATTCCAACGGCGGCAACATCATGGGCCATAAAGAGCTATAGATCGTGCAGTAGCGATCCATCATCCGACGCGGGCATGTCAGACC
>JBAUCP010000651.1:0-2031 GCA_049677625.1 Occallatibacter sp.
GGTTCCACGATGGCAATACTCCGAAGCCGCAACCCCGAAGTGGCATTTTCCTCAACAAAATGCCACCCCTTCAGCTGCACCAAGGGCACATAAATCGTGGAACCGCTTTTACAGGCGCAGCTCACGCCGGGCCGTCTCCGCCACGCGGCCCAGGTCCGAGGTGGTGAGCACGCGGATCTGGTGCTCCTCCATGGTCTCGACGCCGAAGCGATACAGGGCCAGCCGGTCGGGATCGTCATCGCTCGCGCCCAGTTTCGCCGCCGGCTCGATCACCGCCGTCAGCTCCAGCTCGGCCTTTTCGACGCGCTGGACGCCGGCGCGCAGCCCGGCCGCGGAGAAGGCCAGCACCTTGGCCATCTCGACACCCGGCTCCAGGCTGACGGCATGAAACATGCGGATGAGTCCGTTGGGCCGATACCCTGCATCGATGCGCAGCGGGTCGCCGGGCCGGGTGTAATCGGATGCGGCGATTCTCTTCCTCATGAGGTCCCAGACGCCGGCGCGCTCGAACTCGCTGCGCATCCGCTGCTGGATGGCCGCACGGCCGCTCAGCCGGGGAGCGCGCTCGCGCGGCGGCGGGTCAACGTAGAGCCGCATCAGCTCCTCGACCCCGGCCGGCAGGCTCTCGGCCAGGTAGGCGCGCGACTCGGTCATCTGCACGCTCAGGGAGAGCGACTCTTCGAGCAGCTGCATCAGCCGGCCCTCCTCATGATTGAGGGCCAGCCTGCGCCGCAGCTCGCTCTCCATGCCTTCGAGCAGGGCGGTGTCGGCGTCCGGGTCGAGGCAGCGCACCCGGCGCCAGTCGCGGGTGAACCGGACCTCGATCCGGGCTGGGGTCCGGGCTGGGTTGTGGGCTGGGCTGTCTGTCGCGGCGGACTCGCGCAGGATCACCCCGATGTGCACGTACTCATTGCGCACCGCGTCCGGCACATAGCGGAGCAGTTGAAACTCGCAGGCCCGGCGTTCGCTGTCCATAGTCACTTCGCGGCTCATCTTGCGCGTCCCTCAGTTGGGCTTACTACTCATGCTAGTCCCCCAGCGCTCCGGACTCCAGAGATCAGCGCCGGTTTCCTCACCCGCTCTTCCCCAATGCGGAAACGGTTTGCGGTCGGAGTCCGCGAAGGCCTCGATCAGCTCCCGGATCCGGCTCCTGCGCGTCAGCAGTTTTTCAACCAGCGCTTCCATTTCCGCCAGGTCGCCGCCGTACCACTCGGGTGGAATCTCGCTGGCCGCAGCCCACACCGTCTCCGCGGGCATCCGCTCCATGCTGCTCAGCCACGGCTCGAACGAATTCCATTCCCTGACTCTTTGGTAGACCGCATTGCGAGGGTAGACGCCGCGCAGCGGAGCGTCCTGAAACCGCCATTCCCCGGCGTGAAAGCAGTAGCCGAAGTCGATGAAGATGGCTTTGTAGCGCCGCTCCCGCTGGCGGCGCGCAAACACCGCCTGCCGGCCGTTGGCGTTGCCGGTCCACTTGTCCAGCGCCAGAATGCCGGCAAACTCGGCCAGGTTCTTCACTTCGAGGAGCTGCTCCTCGGGCAGGTAGTCGGCCACCTGCCCGGGCATGAGCCCGCCGGCGAACCGCGACCCGAACTGCAGCCCTGGCTTGCAGCGGACGCGGGTCTGACCCAGCTCCATCTCCAGATCGGGGGTGTTCTCGATCAGCCAGCTCGATACCTCCACCAGCTCCACGGCGGGCACCGAGAGACCCACGGCGGCGGCCAGCCGCGAGGCCAGAAACTCGTTGGCCAGCACCCGGGTGTGCTGCGGGTTGTTCTGGAACTTGACCACGTAGAGGTGTCCGTCGGCGCCGAGCATCAGCTGCCCCTGCGCGCCGCCGCGCATCCGCCTGATCTGCTGCACCGCCAGAACCGCCAATCCAGCTCTCCCTTGGAGTCTGAGGGAATTCTAAGCGCAAAAGGGGAAAGACAGCTTTCAGCTTCTAGCTCCTAGCTTGGCCATCGCCCGCGCTATGGAACGATCTATGGGAGTGCTTTGGAGCCCTTATGAGCCACCGCAGCAGCGTTCGGC
>JBAUCP010000652.1:0-9130 GCA_049677625.1 Occallatibacter sp.
GTCGATAAGCCCTGAAACTTGCCTCAACCCCCCACTTTCGGCGATACTTAGGTGTTGTGTCTTGCGCGGCCCGGTCCATCCGTCCGGCCTGCCATAGAGTCAGGCGCCTCCGCGCCGGCCATTCGAGACCCAAACAGTCAGAAGGCTTTGAAAGGAAACAGCATCCCGTGGTAATGATTCGCCTGGCGCGCTTTGGCGCCCGCAAGCAGCCCTACTACCGCATCGTGGTCATTGAGAAGGACCGCGCCCGCAATGGCCGTTCGATTGAGGTCGTCGGCACCTACAACCCGCGCACCAACCCCGCCACCGTCGACCTGAAGCACGAGCGCGTGGCTTATTGGCGCGGCGTGGGAGCGCAGCTCACACCCATCGTGGCCAAGCTGGTGGCTAAGACCCCGGCTCCGGCGGCTCCTGAGTCCGCTCCTGAGACTACAACCTCAGCCGCGGCCTGATTTCCCGGCCGCCGTTCCATCTCCGATTTCCCCATGACCCCGTGCGCCGGCTCCAGTTGGCGCGCACACAATTGCTGACGGCGGCGCCTGCGGGCTGATACTATTCGCGCACAGGCCAGTCTTCAATATTTTGAATGCAGCAGGTCAGGGGCAAGAACATGACCCAGGTTGATATGGTCCAAGTCGAGGAACTGGTCCGCGAGATCGCGCGGGCCCTGGTGGATGAGCCGGCAGCCGTGGCAGTGGAGTCCGTGGACCGGGACGAAAATACCGTCCTGAAGCTCCGCGTGGCGCCTCAGGACGTGGGCAAGGTGATCGGCAAGCAGGGCCGCACGGCCCGCTCCGTGCGCACCATTCTGGGCGCCGTAAGCATGAAGCTCCACCACCGCTATACGCTCGACATCCTGGAAGAGGACGACGCATAGGGTGCCAGCGGACTCCGGGGCCGCGATGACCGTGCCTGAGCAGCCCGACGCGTGGGCGTGGCTGGCGCTGATCCGCCGCCCGCAGGGGCGCAAAGGCGAAGTCTTCGCCGATCTTCTCACCGATTTCCCTGAGAAATTCAATGAGCGTCGCCGTCTCTGGCTGGTCCCTGGAGACTCGCACGCCAAAGCAGGCCCGCCGCGGCCCACGTTTCCCGCTCTTCCAGCCCCTGTGGAACTCGTCGCTCACTGGCTGCACAAAGGCGGCATCGTGCTGCACTTTGCCGGCATCGACTCCATCTCCGCCGCGGAAACACTCACCGGCCTGGCCGTCGCCATTCCGCGCGCCGAGCGCGCGCCGCTGGATGAAGGCGAGGCCTACGTCGGCGACCTGATCGGCTGCGCCCTCGTCGATGTGTCCGGCACTGAGCCAGTCCTCGTAGGCGAGATCGAAGACGTGGACTCCAGCGCCGGTCCGGTGGCCTTGCTCATTGTTCGCGGCTCGCGCGGCGAAGTCCTGGTCCCCTTCGCCAAAAACTATCTGCGCACGATCGATCTCGCAGCCCGCCGCGTGGAAATGGCTCTGCCCGAAGGCCTCGCCGATCTGAACACTCCGGGGAAGCCCTGAACCGTTCTTCGATTCAAGGGTGGGATAGGAATCACCCAGACCTCACGCCTTTATCATCGAAAAAGTATGCGCTTCGACATCGTCACCATCTTCCCCGGCTTCTTCGCGAGCATCTTCGAGCACGGCATCGTGCGCCGCGCCCAGGCTGAGGGATTGGTGACCATCGAAGCGCACGACCTGCGCAACTTCACGCACAACCGCCATCGCACCGTGGACGACCGCCCCTTCGGCGGCGGCGAAGGCATGGTGCTCAAGCCCGAGCCCATCGCCGAGGCCCTCGCTTCGCTCGGCATCGAATCGAAGCCCGAGCGCGCGCAAGCGCAGTCTGCCCCGCCGCACGTGGTCCTGCTCTCCGCGCAGGGCCGCACCTTCACGCAAGCCGCGGCCCGCGAGCTGGCCGGCCTCGATCGCATCATTCTGCTCTGCGGCCGCTATGAAGGCGTGGACGAGCGCATCAACCAGCTTTACTGCGACATGGAGCTCTCGATCGGCGACTACGTGCTTTCGGGTGGCGAGCTGGCCGCGGCGGTAGTCATCGACGCCACCATGCGTCTGATTCCCGGCGTGTTGGGCAATGAGGCCTCGGGCGAGTTCGAGAGCTTCGGCATTGCCGACGCCGAAATCGGCACCGGCGAGGCCGGCGTGCCTCGCTCCCAGCACGGCGCAGGCGGGCTGCTCGATTACCCGCACTACACGCGCCCGGCCGAGTTCGCCGGCCTGCGCGTTCCGGAGACGCTCGTCAACGGCGACCACCAGCAGATTCGCCGCTGGCGCCGCGAGCAGCAGCTTCGCAAGACCCTCGCCAACCGCCCCGACCTGCTGGAGCGCGCAACGCTGAGTGTGGAGGACCGCAGGCTCCTCGATGCAATCCGGCAGGAATTGTTTTAGAACCTGTTCAATATCTGAGCTTTGCGGTGGGCCAGGGCTAAGGCCCTGACCTGCCAGTTCTTAAACAGGTTCATATGGAGTTTCAGAGTTTCGCCACCGCTCACTCCTCCAACATTCACTCTTCCAGCGCATCCCGCTCCGCCTCGGCTTCCATTCCGGCCAGAATCCCCAGCATCGACTGGAACTCCTGCCGTTCGTGCAGCGGCTTCAGCCGCGGATCGGCGAGCATCTGGAAGAACCACGGGCAGCGAGACTCGCCCGCCGAACGCAACTCTGCGAGAGCCTTATCGGGTTCGTCCAGGGCCAGGTAAACCGCCGGCGAAAATGTTTTCAGCACATAGCGCTCGCGGCTCAGCCATTCCAGCCGCTCCAGAATCGCCTGCGCTGCATCCCGATGCCCCGCCATCGCCAGCGTATACGCGTGCACGGCGGTGGCCAGGTCGAAATACGGCAGCCTCTGCGCCAGTCCGCCAGCCAGTTCCACAGCCCGCTCTGTTTCCCCATTGAAGGCCAGAATGATGGCTCCATACAGTTGCACGCCTTCATGCAGTGGAAACCGTTCCAGCGCCGCGTGAGCCAGTTTCACGCCGGCAGCCGCCTCGCCCGCCAGGTGGTGAGCCCAGGACAGTCGCGCCTGCAGCCAGGCTGACCAGGGGTCGACGCGGATGGCCGACTGCAGCAGTTCGATCGCTTCGTGGAATCGGTGCCGGCTGAGAGCCAGCTGCGTGAACGTCCGCGTAGCCCAGGGACAGTAAGGCAGATGATTTGTCCGCCCGAACGACCACAGCGCCGCAGGCAGGTTGCGGTCCACGTGAAAGCTGATCCATCCCAGCGCTGCCAAAATTCCTTCCGCACCCGCCGGAATCTCCTCCGGCGCGGCCACCGTCCGGCGCACCAGATCGGCAGCGACCGTCGGCGGCATAAAACCGTAATACGCCTGCGTGATGCACAGATGCGCCACTTCCACGCGCGCCGCCGCCAGGTCCGGGTCGAGTTCCCCGGCCCGCAACAGATGTTGCAGCGCGTCCTGCATCCGGTGCCGCTCCAGCGTCTGCCACTCGTAGCGGCCGCGCTGGAAGAACTCATACGCCTCACGCCGCCGCGCCGTCCGCTCCGGTCCCAGCTCCGGCTCTAATTCCTCGTCCGGCGCAGCCGAAGCCGAGATCGACAGCCCGCCCGCGTTCATGCGCAGCTTTACCAGATTCACCAGCTCCGTCTCGAGCCCGCCGATTCGGCTCCGCTCCACGAGCAGATCTTCCACCCACGCCTGCCGGCCGTCCGCCGCGTGGATCATCTCCGCGCGCAGGCGATATTGGCCGGCCAGTGCGCGCAGCGTTCCACTCAGCACCAGGTCGGCCTTCAGCATCTCGCCAATCTGGCGGGGCGCAAGCCCGCGCCGCGCCAGCGTGAAGACCGAGCCTCTGGCCACAACCGAAGCCAGCGCCGGCCGCGCCATCCCGATCCGCGCACCGGCTTCCTCGGCAATCGCCGCACCAAGATGCTCGGGGACTCCGTACTCGGCGGCGAAGGGGAGAATGGCCAGCCGCGGCAGCGGCCCGGCCGGCTCGCCGAGGGGCCTGACTGCAACCGCGAGACGGTAGCCGCGCTTATATATGGTTTCGATGCACTCTTCCGGCTCCAGCTTTTTGCGCAGTGAGACCAGGCACTTCGAGACGCTGTCGGCCATGCCTGGAGCATCGCCCCAGAGCGCCTGTTTCAACTCTTGTGCGCTAATGATCCGGCCAGGGTGCGCGAGAAGCAGCCGCAGAGCCGCCAGCTCTTTCAGAGACAGGTAAACCTGCCGCTCTCCGTGGTGGAGTGTCCCGTCGGCGCCGAGCCGAAATCCGCCGAACCGGTATCCACTGTGCGCAAAACCGGCCGAAGCCGATTCGAGCCTGTCCATCCTTGCCAACGCATTTCCGCACGCTCTGCGCCCCGCATCTCGCCGCAGCCGCGTCTGCACCGGGGCAGACGCAACTCCGGGAGGCCGCTGGTGCGAGCCCGCTTCACCATGATCTGAGGAAAAAAACGTAACTGCAGACTGCGAGTGAGCTTCTTCTGAGCTCAGCTTTGAATATTGAATTAATTATCTATGTCAACAGAGTTTTGCATCGGCTGGAAGCAGATTTTTTTCGTCGCAAAGTAATCCAAAACGGGTTACTTATTTATTAAATAGTAAATATGCACTATCTGTTTAAGTAACTTGAAATAAAAAGGTTGTCGAGATTTTGCGGGCAGTTACGCGGATCGGACGCCAACCAGCCAGTAAGCATCCGTGAGCGTGTTTCCCGTTAGTATTTCGACTTGATCGCGTAGGTCAGCCCCATCGTGAACTGGAACGAGTTCCGCTTGATGGGCGCCTGGGTCGCACTCAAGACCACCGCCGGCGGATCGTTCAGGTAGCTGTCCAGCGTGCCCACGGAAAAGCCCAGGTTCTTGTACGCCGGAAATGCGAAGGTATTGGTCTCCGTGGCCGAGTAGGCGGCGAAGTCGTTATACGCCGGGATGTAGGCCAGCGTCTGGAAATAGTTGAACAGCTTCAGATGGTACACATAGCCCGCCGAGAAGGTTGAACCCACCAGGTTCTGATTGCCGCTTCCTGCCCCCGTCATGAACGCCTGCTTCTCGTACTGGATGGTCCCCTTCAGGTCCAGTTGCTGCTTGGGCTTCTTCAGCGCGGTCCATCCGATGCCGCCGCCGTAGATCTGCTGCAGCGAGAGGTCCTGGCCAAAGTTGTGGTCGAAGGCCGTTTGGCCCAGAACGAAGAGCCGTGGCGAAACATATTCGTCCCGCTCCGCATCCAAGTGCGAGATCGCCGACTTGGTCACCACCGCAGCTACCGGTGTTGCAGGCGTGGGAGGCGTCGCGGCCGGATCGGCCGGAACCGTGTACGCAGGCTGGGTAATCTTTCCATAGGAGCCGCTGAAGTCCGCCGAGGTGCGGTTGCGCGGATTGAGCCATGGCACCGTGGGGACCACGCGCACCAGGCTCACCCCGCCCGCAACCGTAAACTGGTTGGTCGAGGCGCTCACCAGCGTTGCGCCCGCGGTAGCCGCGCCGTTCCAGCCGGTCAGGAATCCGGGCTCATGATTGATCTGCTTGTCCAGCACGGCCGCATCCATGATGAACTCGGCGTCCTTGAGCGGAATCGGCGGCAATGCCGGGCCGCTCTCCGGCTGGATGGTCAAGGCCTCGCTGTTGGCCTCAATCGTTCCCGAAGGTATGCCGACCTTGCCGTGCTTGCCCTGCGGCTTGACCCGGCTGTCAAGTACGGCGAGCCGCTCGGTTGTATGCAGTTCCTTGATCTTGTCCCAGGGCACCGCAATGTCTCCCAGCGGATCGCTGTGGAAGGTGACCTTGCCACCCATCTCGTTCACAAACTTGCCGTGCAGCGTGTCGCCGTTGCTCAGCACCAGCACGTCGGGCGCTGGATTCGCCGCCGGCTTGGCCTGCGCCGCGCACAAAGCGCCCCCGCCGAGCGCGGTCGCCAGCAGGGCAATCTGCATTCCACGATCAAAAATCGAACCAACCAAAAAGTTGCTCATTGTGCGCCTCTATGCGGGCCAGGCAAAGCCTGATGGGTAAACCCGTCTGCGATGGAGCGGATGATCTCGAATTCTTGCATGCGGCTGCGGCGGAAGCGGGTTAGGCGTCGCTCTTCCGCTCATTCTGCGTCTCGCGGCGTAAAATCCGGGCGGTGGTGCCAGGGGGAGTGTCGCGCGCCGGAAGTTCCCATCCGCAGGAACAGGTCGAGTGATGCGCTCGCATTGCCCGTAGCCCGCGGAGCGCTCACACAGCGATGGTAAACCGCCAGACCCATGAACCGGAACCGCGAATTGTCTCCGCCGCAGCCGGCCCGTGGCCCGTCTCCGGTAACCACCAATGGTTTCGCCGTGCAAGCCCGCGCTGTGCTTTCGCTTCACTTAAACTTGTTCTACACACTTTTAAACCCAAGGGAGTTTGCGATGCCCAAGGCCGTCTCGTACGCCCAATGGTCCCTGGAACCCTACTGCATTGGATTGAAGCTCCGCTCGCTGCGCACGCAGAAGCGGCTTACGCTTTCCCGGCTCGCGGCTGAGACCGGGCTTTCCACCGCGCTGCTCTCCAAGCTCGAGACGGACCGCATGATC
Organism: Occallatibacter sp.; assembly: GCA_049677625.1. Lineage (GTDB taxonomy): Bacteria > Acidobacteriota > Terriglobia > Terriglobales > Acidobacteriaceae > Telmatobacter. The sequence goes on from JBAUCP010000652.1 coordinate 6,521, forward strand.
CCCACGCTGCCCACTCTGGCCACCATCTGCCGCGTCTACGGCGTGGGCCTGAGCTACTTCTTCTCTGAGCCCGCGCACCACATGCTTTCCATCACCCGCAAGGCCCACTTCCAGGGCAACGCCCGCGGCCCCGAATCGATAAAGATCACGCCGCTCAACTCGGCCGAGGGCTCGCAGTTCAAGGCGCAGATGATCGAGTTCCCTCCCGGCGGGTCGGCCATCGCCATGAACGTGGCGCATGAAACCAGCGGCGTGGTCTACGTGCTCGAGGGCAAGCTGCGCCTGGATGCCGGCGGCATGACCGAAGTGCTCGAAGCCGGCGACTGCGCCTGCATGGAAAGCGAGATTCCGCTGGCCTGGAGCGCTGCCGACAAGCGCCGCTGCCGGGTGCTGGCCGTGCTGCCCTGCGCGCCGGGCTCCTGAATTCATCCCGCGTGTGACAGGCAAGTAACCTCAGCAGCATTCAACGTTTGCCGGTTCGAGACCCAGTCTGTACGATGATTGGGGAATTCAGAGAACCGAACTATGCGACCGAATACTCCTTTGATGAAGGCGACCCTGACCGGCGCCCTGGGCGGACTGCTTTTTGGCTTTGACACGGTGGTCATCGCTGGCGCTATCGACTCGCTGGTGCGCCTTTACGGCCTGAGCCCGCAGAACAAGGGCCTGACCGTGGCCATCGGCCTGATTGGCACGGTGATTGGCGCGCTGGGCGCAGGACAGGTGGGCCAAAAGCTCGGCAGCCGCGAGACCCTGCGCATCACCGCCGTCCTCTATGTCCTGTCGGCAGCGGGATGCGCGCTGGCGTGGAGCTGGTCTTCGTTCATGCTCTTCCGCTTCATTGGCGGACTGGGCATCGGCGCTTCGTCTGTGCTCGGTCCGGTCTATATCGCCGAGCTGGCGCCGGCCAAGTGGCGCGGCCGGCTGGTTGCCGCCTTCCAGCTCAACGTGGTCTTTGGCATCATGGTGGCCTACACCTCGAACTACGTCATCCGCACCATGCACCTGGGCGCAACCGAGTGGCGCTGGCAGGTGGGAGTTGCAGGTGTGCCGGCAGTCGCGTTCCTCATCCTGCTCTTCGGCATTCCGCGCAGCCCGCGCTGGTCGGCCTCGAAAAACAGGATTGACGAAGCCCTGGCCGTGCTCAAGATGATGGGCGAACCCAACCCGCAGGCCGAGCTCGACGACATCCGCGCCGCGCTGGCACAGGAACACGCCTCAGCCCACGAGCCCGTCTTCCGCTGGAAGTACCGCTATCCGCTGTTTCTCGCCATCGCCATCGGCGCGTTCAACCAGTTGGCCGGCATCAACGCCATTCTCTATTACCTCAACAACATCTTCGCCGCCGCCGGCTTCAGCCAGATCTCGAGCGACCAGCAGGCTATCGCCATCGGCGCTACGAATTTTCTGTTCACGATAGTGGGCATGTCGCTCATCGACAAAGCCGGCCGCAAGACGCTGTTGCTCATTGGCGCGGCGGGCTGCTCTGCCTGCCTCGCAGGCGTGGCTTGGCTCTTCGGCACGCATTCGCATCCTGGCGCGCTGCTTTGGCTGCTGGTCACCTATATTGCGTTTTTCTCGGTCTCGCAGGGCGCGGTGATCTGGGTCTACCTCGGCGAAGTCTTCCCCACCTCGGTCCGCTCCAAGGGCCAGGGCGTGGGCAGCGCCAGCCACTGGTTCATGAACGCCGCCATCGCGCTCGAGTTTCCAGTCGTGGTGCATTCGATGAGCACGGCCACCCCCTTCGTCTTCTTCGCGGTGATGACCGCCGTCCAGTTCGTGGTGGTGCTGATGGTCTATCCGGAGACCAAGGGCCAGACCCTCGAAGAATTGCAGCGCAGACTGGTTCCGGCCGAATAGCGCAGTGTTCCGCGTGAATTCGGAGCGGCCGCGGACGCGCTGTGGCACAACATACCGCATTGTGAACGCTGTCGCCGAGGCGTCCGCGCTTCCACTACACTCCTTCTGGTCCTGTATCGACTCAATCGGGAGGCGCCAAAGCCCATGTCTGCATCGCTGCATTCCTGCACGCGTACCGTTCGAGCATCCTTTTTGCCGGGAGTTGTGCTGGCTGTCTTTTCGCTCGCCCTCCCGGCCGCGCTCACCTGTCAGCCAACGCCGCCGGTGCTTCAGTCCGTGCCGCCGGCGCTCGCGTCTCCGCCTGCGGGGCCGCCGCAAACGGGTCCAAATGGCCAGAAGCTGATTGGCATGCCCAAGTTCCATGACCCGGCGCCGTATGACTTCGACGACCACGCAGGCTACAAGCAGATTTTCGACGGCAAGACCTTCAATGGATGGGACGCCGACCCCACCATCTGGCGCATTGAAAACGGCCTCATGGTGGGCGAAACGTATGAAGGCAAATCGATAGGCAACAACTACATCGTCTATCGCGGCGACACAACCCGCGATTTCGACCTGAAGCTGCGGATGAAGATCGAAAAAGGCGGCGGCGGAGGCATTCAATACCGCAGCGCGACCGGCGTGCCATGGTCACGGCCGCAGCCGCCCGGCCAGCCGCCCTATGACCTTAAATTCATGATGACCGGTCCACAGGCCGACTTCTGGTTCCCGGTGACTGCCCGGACCGCGACGTACACCGGCCAGTGG
>JBAUCP010000653.1:0-4746 GCA_049677625.1 Occallatibacter sp.
TTGGTCCAGTTGCCCGAGCGCTGCAGATATTTGTTGTAGGCCGCTTGCTTGTGGAGCCCTTTGGCCAGCAGCGCAATTTCAAAATCGTCCGCCGCATATTCCATATCCACGGAGCCGGTCCGGTCAGAGCCCTCGATCGAAACATAGCCCAGGCTGTGCCAGTCTTCGAGCCCGCCCCGGCCCTCCTTGAAGTGGTCGGCAGGCGAAACCTCCGCATCGTGAATCTCCGCCGCCAGCGCGGTGGGCCAATCGATGCCTTTAAGCCCCTTCACATACGCGTCCGTCAGCATGAACTCGGCATTGCTGCCGCCCTGCGTCCGGCCGTTATAGTTGCCGCTGCGCGCATCGGGCAGCCAGCCCTCGTGCCGATAGAGATCCACCAGCGCGCGCACGATCCCGGTCTCGCGCTCCGGCGCAATGAGCGTCAGCAGCGGCCCCGAGGTACGAAAGATGTCCCAGATCGCGTAGTAGTCGTCGTAATACGGCTCGCTCGACTTCCACAGCGGGTTCTCGCCCGTGCAGTCCGTGGGCATGAGCATGGTGTGATAGAGCGCAGTGTAAAAAGTCTGCGCCTGCTCCGGCGTTTCGCCTTTCAGGTCCACTTTGCCGAGCGCCTTGTTCCACTTCGCAACGGCCGCGGCGTGTGTTGCTTCAAAGTCGAAGCCCGGAATCTCAGCCTCGAGATTGCGGCGCGCCTGCTCCACGCCGATAAACGAGATGCCGATCTTCATCCGCACCGGCTCGCCTGCGCGCGGAGCAAACGTGAGCCACGCTCCGGTCTTCGATGCCGCGTCCCCATGTGATTTCTTGCTGCCGGGCTCAAGATTTCCATCTGCCCATGTGCCCCACGATGCGGCCGGCGCATCCGTGCGCGCATAGAAGTAAACCGTGTACGGAACGGGCTGCTTGTTCCATCCGCCCTTCACGGTAGTGGAACCGGCGAGCGCAGTAGGCGAAAGAATCTGAATCTCCGTTGAGATGAGCGATTGATTCTCTCCCTGCCGCTCGCCGGAGCGGAGAAGGTGGCTCACGTCAAAGATGAGATTGTCCTGGATCAGGTTGTCCTGCGTAGCTTGGGGATAGCGAAACTCGTAGATCGCGCTGCGCCGTGCGGCCGCAATCTCCACGCCCACGCCGTACCGCGCCAGTGTGACCGAATAGAAGCCCGCCGATGCGCGCTCGCCGGCGCGCGGCGACCCGGTATCGAGCGGCGCGACCGCACCCGTGGTGGGCTGCACCAGAATGTTGCCGTACCGTGCGCCGCCGCCCGTCCCGCTCACATGCGTCTGGCTGAAGCCGCGAATGTCGCCGTGCGCATTCCAACCAGCGTTCGGATCGCGGCCCTCGCCGTTCGCCATGTCCGGCCCCGGCTTGATCATGCCAAAGGGAACCGCGGGGCCGGGAAAGACGTTGCCGCCGCCGGATACGCCGAGAAGAGGATCGACCAGTTGCGCATACTGTCCGTGGGCCGGAACGCCCAGCGATAAGAACGGGAGAAGCAGCGCAACCGCGTAATGAAAGGAGGACATAATTCCCGACAGGCGTTCAGCCAGTGAATTATAACAGCGGGCCGCGGGCGTCCCGCCCTTCCTGCGTGCGTGCGGCTGAGCCCGGCGCGGATGCCAGTTGGCGCAGGAATGCGCCGCACGGGAACTTTCAAACGCTTTCGGAATGCGCTGGACGGAAGTTTCCCGGAATTGCTGATTTTTGTGGACACGGGAACTTGTTTTGCGCCAGAATTCATCCACACTCGGCCAGATCAAGCCAAACTTCCGTCCTTGCCCCAAAAGGAGACCGCATGATCCGGAAATTGACCTCATCGTTTGTCGCCCTCGCAACGGTGTTGCTGTTTGCGGCCACAATCAGCCACGCGCAACGGCAATCCCTTCTCACAACGCATGTCCGCGATGCCGTGCGCAACGGCACGGCGCGGTCTGCCGGCAATCTGCCCGCCGGCCAGACCATGCAGCTGGTGATGGTTCTGCCGCTCCGCAATCAGGCCGAGCTCGAGAACCTGCTTGCCGATCTCTACAACCCGAACAGCCCCTCCTACCACCAGTTCCTCACAGTCGATGAGTTCACCTCCCGATTCGGCCCCACGCAGGACGACTACGACACCGCCATTGCGTTCGCGCAGGAGAACGGCCTTACCGTCGTCGCCACATCGCCCAATCGCGTGAACCTTGACGTGGCCGGCACGGTAGCGAATATCGAAAAGGCCTTCCATGTGAGCATGGGCCTCTATCAGCACCCTACGGAGAACCGGAATTTCTACTCACCTGACCGCGAGCCCACTGTCGATCTGCCCTTCCAGCTCTGGCACGTCTCCGGACTCGACAATTATTCCATTCCGCATCCGGCCGGACTGAGCAGGAACACCGGCGCAAAGAAGTCCGGCGCCACTGTCGGCTCCGGTCCTTCCGCTTCATTCCTGGGCAGCGACATGCGCGCCGCGTACTACGGCGGAGCGCTCACCGGCAACGGGCAGTCGCTGGGCCTGCTTGAGTTTTACGGAACCGATCTGGCCGATCTGACCACCTACTTCAAGAATGCCGGCCAGACCAACAACGTTCCCATCACGCTCGATTCGACCGACGGCACCAGCACGAGCTGTGTGGATTCGCGTTCGGGCGGCGACTGCGACGACACCGAGCAGACACTCGACATGACCCAGGCGCTGGGCATGGCGCCGGGCCTGTCGAGCCTGGTGATGTATGTGGGCTCGACTGATTCCGCGATCTTCAACGCCATGGCTACCGCGAGTCCGCTCAACGCACAGTTGAGCTCCTCGTGGACCTGGAGCCCGGCGGACCCGAGCACCGACAATCCATACTTCGAGGAGTTTGCCGTGCAGGGCCAGAACCTGTTCCAGGCCGCCGGCGACAGCGGCAAATGGACCTCGTCGCAAGATGTCTTTCCCGCCGATGACGTCTATTTGACCAGTGTGGGCGGCACCGATCTCTCCACAAGCTCCGCTGGCGGGCCCTGGGCCTCAGAGACTGCGTGGGCCGATGGCGGCGGCGGCATCTCGCCCAACAAGTACGCGCTGCCTTCGTGGCAGACCGCGGCTGCGGCCAGCTGCTCCAGTTGCTCCAAGACCTACCGCAACGGCCCCGATGTTTCAGCCAACGCCAACTTCACCTTTTACGTCTGCGCCGACCAGACCACCTGCACCGCGAACGACTATGGCGGCACCAGCTTCGCGACGCCCATGTGGGCCGGATATCTCGCGCTGGTCAATCAGCAATCGGTCGCGAATGGAAGCAAAACGCTGGGCTTCATCAATCCGAGCCTGTATTCGCTGGGAGCGGGGTCAAGCTACGATACTGACTTCCACGATGTGACCAGCGGCAGCAACGGCTATTCCGCAACCACAGGCTACGACCTGGCCACAGGTTGGGGCAGCCCCAACGGCACTGCGCTGATCACCGCACTCACCGGCTCGTCGACAACAACTCCGGGCTACAGCCTCTCGGCGTCGCCAGGCTCGGTCTCTATCGTGCAGGGGGCTTCGGGCTCATCGACGATTACCAGCACCGTGAGCGGCGGATTCGACTCGCCGGTCGCATTGTCGGCCTCCGGCGCACCTTCAGGCGTGACCATCGCCTTCGGCACGACTCCCATCACCGGGACGGGCAGTTCGTCGATGTCCATCACCGTCGCCACAACCACCGCCACCGGCACTTACCCCATCACCGTGACCGGAACCTCGGGCACCACGACCGAAACCACGACGGTTTCGCTCACCGTGACCGCACCCGTAACCGGCAACTTCACCATCTCCGTCTCGCCCACTTCGGGATACCTCTACCAGGGCCAGAGCGGATATGCGGTTGTAACCATCACGGCCTCCGGCGGCTTTGACTCGGCGGTCGCGCTCTCCGCAACCGGCGTGCCATCCGGTGTCACGTCGAGCTTCAGCCCGGCCTCCGTCACCGGCTCCGGCTCGTCGGACTTTACGCTGAGCGTATCCAGGAGCGCGCCGACCGGCACGTATCCGATTACGATCACCGGCACGGGCGGCAGCGTGACGCACTCCACAACGCTCACCTTCGAGGTGGTGTCGCGCTTCTAGAAACCGCCATTGGTCAAAGAGGCAAAAAGCCCGGGCTCGCTTTGAGCCCGGGCTTTTTGCTGCGCGCTGGATCTTCTATTGCGCCAGCACAATCGGTGCGCGCCAGAAGCTGGCCTTCTGCGTCGCGGGATCGAGGACCGTCACCTGGCAGTCATACTCTCCGGGCGCAAGTCCGTTCACGCCCAGGCTGAAGCTGAGCGGCATGGTGCCCAGCCGGCTCGCGGTGGAAGGCGCAATGGCCGTCGGCGCCGTCTCGTAGACCTTCGCGCCGCCGCGATAAAGACTCACGAACGCGAACAGCGGCGGATTGCCAGGAGACGGCGTCTGCTTGTAAGCCTGGAAATAAACGTAAACATCGCGCGTGGTGCTGAAGACGCGCGTCACGCTGGGAATCAGCTTCTTCCCATCCTGCACCAGAGGATTCACGGCATCGTCTTTGATCCTGTCCTTCGCCTTGGCCGCATCGTAGAGCGCCTGGTTCAGCTCTACACGCTGGCTGCCCAGCACAACGGCACTGAGCGGAATGCGCTGTTCTTCCTTGTTCAGGTTGGGGATCAAGAACGTCGTCTGATAGGTGCCGATTCTGCCCGTCTCATCGTCCCGCGCCAGAAACTTGATCGAGTATTTGCCCGGCAGCAGCGTGAATCCGGTGTCGTATTCGATGGGGCGCT
>JBAUCP010000654.1:0-3068 GCA_049677625.1 Occallatibacter sp.
GTGTCAAATTTAGAGATCTTCCCATCGTTCTTTGACATCGAACCCCCCTTTGAGGCGGTTTGGACGCGGAGCCCAGACTGCGGCATGTTGGTCAAACGTTGCGTAAAGGGCGCCTGAGAAAACAAGAGCATCTTTTGCACCTGGCGCTTGCTGTGCACGGTGAAGATACACTTTTGCAGCCTGTATGAAGTATTCCGCGAATGGAATCGTCAGTCTATCGGGGATTCTGCCAATAATGAGGGTCTTTGTCCAGAGAAACCCTGACAAGAGACGCATGTGCGCCAGAGATCGGGCGGAAAGGCGGCCTGAAACGAGACATCTATCGAGCCGAGCCCCCCGGCTCACTCTCCAGCGACTCCGGGGTCAACAGACCCATCTGCACGGCAAAACGAATTACGTCGCTGCGCGTGCGGAGGCCGAGCTTCTCAACAAAACGCGCACGATATGTCTCGATAGTTTTTACGCCCACAAAAATCTGTTTGGCTATTTGCGCACTGGTGTAACCCCGCGCCACGAGTCCGAGGACCTGCAACTCACGCCGGCTAAGGATGTTGACCGGCCGCCTGGAACCAGCTCTCGTACTTCTCTTGGCCAATACGTCCTGAACAAGAATGCTGGCCAAACGCGGGTCCACGAAGATCCCTCCGCGATGCACGGCTCGTATCGCGGCAAGCAACTCTGCGTCGACAGCCCTCTTCAACAGGTAGCCGGAGGCCCCGGCAGCCAATGCCGATCGCAGGTACGCCGGGTCGTCGTGCATGGTGAGGACGAGCACCCGGGTTTCAGGGCAGTCTTGCGCCATCTTCTCGAGCGCCTTCATGCCGCCGACCCGTGGCATGGTGAGGTCCAGCAAGGCCACATCCGGTCTGGTTTCCCGTGCCGTTTGAACCGCATGCTCTCCGTCTGACGCTTCCGAGACGACTTCCATATCGGCCTGGGCATTGACCAGCATTCTGAGTCCGGCGCGAAGTATCGCGTGATCGTCCGCGATCATCACTCTGATTTTTGGGGTTCGCGCCGGCATTTCAAATGCTCCTTCGTTTTCCTAAGGGCTTGAAGTCCCGGCTGGGAAGCGGGATCTGCACCAGAATCGCGGTTCCCTTGTGCTGAGAAGTAAAACTAACTGTTCCGCCCAACATGGCCGCTCTCTCGCGCATACTCTGAATCCCCAGCCGGTGCGAGGAGACAGCGACAGCCTCAGCATCGAAGCCGCATCCATCGTCGGTTACCTCTACCTCCACTTTCGCGGCCAAATGGGCGAATCGAATGCTGACCGCCCTGGCTCCCGAATGCCGGGCTACGTTGGTCAGAGCTTCCTGCAGAATCCGATACAACGTGATTTGAACCGTGGGCGACAGGCCGCCGGGGTCAAGTTCGCCGAGCGCAAGATCCACGGCTATGTCGTAGCTTTTTGTGTAGTCGGAGATGTATCGGCTCAGCGCAACGCCCAGGCCATGGTCGTCCAGCACCGTTGGATGAAGGCCGCGGGCGAGCCGGCCGACCTCGTCGATGGCCCGGGTAGCGATTTCCCGCAGCCGATGTCCCTGTAGCCTGACATCTGCAAACCTCCGAGCGTCTTCCAGAGTACGCAGGCCGACCAAAAGAGCGCTAAGCAACTGGCCCGCTTCGTCATGCAATTCGCGCGCAATCCGGCGCCGTTCCTCCTCCTGGGCAGAAAGCGTGCGTTCCAGCAGGAGCCGGCGCGTCGCATCGGCCTGCTTAATTTCGGCAGCCTGCTTGCGTTTTTGCTGGCTCAGATCGGTGATCACCATGCCCAGGGCCTCGCCCTTGTATCCGCGGAGCCGGTTAAGCGACAAATAGACCGGAATCAGATTTCCATCTGCGCGAAGCAGGCTGAATTCGCCTTTCACAACCGCCCGCCGGGCATCGGAAAGCAAAGTCTCGAATCTGTCTCGCTCTGTTTCCGCAACCAGCGACTGCAACGCAATTCCAAACATCTTAGCGAGCGGCCTGCCCATGAGTCCGGCAAACCTGCGATTGCAGTAGAGCACAACACCATTTCGAGACAGAGTCGCCGCGCCTTCGCTCATGGCCTCCACCAGCATGCGATAGTTGGGTTCGCCGCCTTTTAGAGGAACCACCCGCTCACCGTGACGGCCGGACACCATCAATGCATCTACTTCGCCGGACTGTATGGCGCGAAGGGTTTCCTCGGCACTTTTCAGCCGAGCGCGGAGCTTGGTCTGCCGATCGGGGGGTGTGGCTGGCGGCTGTTCGCCTGGCGCGGATCCAGGGCTTCGACGAGATGCTTGCGGCGCGCCAACTTTGCCGGACAGCCGTCCTGGGAGGAGCCTGCCATCAGCGTGCGCTCGCTTGCTGGACATTTGCTACTTAGCCCCTACTTCACCGTGCGGGGTTGGAGATCCAACCCCACGATGACGCTCTCGGACTTGGAGAGGTTCCCGATGATCTTCTTGACCGGCGGCGGAAGCCTTCGAACCAGGGTCGGAATGGCGATGATCTGATCGCCCTTGGCCAGTTGCGGCTTTTCAAGCAAGTCGACGACTTCAATACGGTACTTGCCCTGCAGCTTTTCCTCGCAAATCTTCTTGAGGTTGGCGATCGCGGTGACCGAATTAGGGGTCTGGCCAGCTATGTAGAGCCGCAAGATGAAAAAGTCGCTCCGGCTGGTTTTGGGCTGGCGCTTCTTCGCTGAACTCTTCTTCATGTGTGTGCTCGGATTCCGGTCCTAATGGGCTATTCTTGCTACTTTGCTGCCGCGACTGTACTTCCGCCTTCCACGTTCGCGGCCGGCGCATGATCCTTCAGCACGGCGCCCAATTCCAGGCCGCTCTTGCTCACAATCAGCTCACGGGCTTCGCGCGAATGGGCCATGCCGCGGGATTTGAGAAGGTAAAGCTCACGCCTTGGCCGTCCGTTGGGTTTGCTGTCCCGCAACACAATCCATGTATCCATGAGAGAGGAGACGGCCGCCGCGGTTCTCTCCTGGGGGTCGCCCGCGAATGTCAGATTCGTGAACATCGACGTGATTTGTTGCACCTTTAGAAAATCTACCAGGCGCACCAGCATCGATTTCACGTCATAGG
>JBAUCP010000655.1:0-2629 GCA_049677625.1 Occallatibacter sp.
GGCCGAGCACCCGGCCAGCCCCGAGGACGAATCGGCCGTCGATGTGGAGGCGCTGATCGAAGCCGGCGAAGAAGAGGGCATTCTGGAGCAGAGCGACCGCGAACTGGTGCGCTCGGCTGTCGAGTTCGGCGACATGCTGGTGCGCGAAGTGATGACACCGCGGCCGGAGGTCTTCGCGGTTCCGGAGACGACCACCCTGGAGGAGTTTCTGGTGCTGCTGAAGGCGCACGTGTTTTCCCGCGTTCCCACCTACTCCACATCGCTCGACAACATCACCGGCATCGCCTTCGCACACGACCTGCTGCAGATTACCGACCAAGAAGCGCACACGCGCACGGTGGCGAGCATGCAGCGGCCGGCGGCGTTTGTTCCAGAGACCAAGCGCGGCTACGAGCTGCTGCGCGAGATGCAACGCGAAAAGCAGCACATGCGCATCGTGATCGACGAGTATGGCGGCGTGGCCGGCGTGGTCACCATCGAAGACCTGCTGGAGCAGATTGTCGGCAACATACGCGACGAGCATGAAGACGACGCCCCTGTCGAGGAGCCGCAGCGCGAGGCTGGCGGATCGTGGCTGGTGCCGGGAGGATTTCCGGTCGATCAGCTCGGCGATCTCTTTGGCGAACAGGTGCAACTGGGCGAGGGGTATGAAGCTACGACTCTCGGCGGCCTGGTCAGCGAGACCGAGGGGCGCATTCCGCTGGCCGGCGAGGTGATGATGCTCGAACCCCTCGGCCTGCGCACGGAGGTGGTGGCCTCGACCGGGCGGCGCATCGAGCGGCTGCGCGTGTTTCCGCCGGCTCCGCATGAGAGCGCAGCCTCATCGGCTGCGAAATAAGTGGTCAGCTTTCCACGCGCGCCATTCTTCAGCCGTAAGCTCCCACACCTCAGAGACTGCGCGGCCGGAGACGTAATCTTTTTCGCGCATCCCCACCAGGCGCATTCCCTGTTTCTCTGAGACGCGGCGCGAGGCGATATTCGCAGCCGCCTTGTGGACCCGCAGCAGGGGGAACTTCAGCTCCTCAAACCAGAAGTCGTTCACCCACCCGCAGGCTTCGGTCATCAGCCCCTGGCCGTGCCACGGCAGCGCGAGCCAGAAGCCGCGATGATCGTCTTCGCTCCTTTTCAATCCAATGGAGCCGATCAACCGCGCCGGCTCGGTCTTCGGGCGCAGCGTCCATTGCCAGGCTTCGCCGCGCTCCATCTGCGGCAGGGCAACATTCTCCAGAAATTGCCGCGCGCCGTCGGGAGGATAAGGCCAGGGCACGATGTTCATCAGGTAGCGCACGATCTCCCAGTGCGGGAAGACCTCCTGAATCTGCGGCGCGTCTTCGAGCGCCAGCGGGCGCAGGATGAGCCGTTCCGTTGTGCCTTCGGGCGTCACAAGCAGTTTTCCAGTCCGTGCGGTATTTTTGCCATCGCCAATCACTCATGGTTCAGCGCCGTCGCCGCCGAGCAGCCGCCTGTTCAACGTGCCGCCTGCGAATAACATCTCTTCGAGTGCGGCGTCGACGGCCTCCTGCGCGAGAATTTTGCTTCCCGTTGTCTCGATCTGGAATTGCGCGCAGCGCCGCATCAGTTCCTTGATGAATGCGGCGCTCACTCCCTTCGTTCGCCGGACAATTAACTCGAGCAGATCTTCCGAGACCTGCAGGCCGCGGGCATACAGCTTTGTCAGTTTCGCGCGGCCCTCGTCGTCCGGCAGGGGAAACTCGATGGCCTGATCGATGCGGCCGGGGCGAGAGACAAGAGCAGGCTCAATTTGGTCGGGGCGATTTGTGGTGAGAATGAAGAGCACTTCGGAGTCTTCGCGGAGGCCGTCCATCTCGTTGAGAAGGCTGTTCAGCGTAGCCTCCTCGAAGCCGGTACGCATCTCTGTCCTGGCCCGCCCGATCAGATCCACATCTTCAATCACCATCATGGAGGGCTGCAGAAATCGAGCCAGACGAAAATACTCGCCGATCAGCCCAACCTGCTCGGCGGTCACGAGCAGCGTCGTATGGTTCGGAAGCTGCGAGGCCAGATAGTGAATCGTATGCGTCTTGCCGGTTCCCGGCGGCCCATAAAACAAGAGCCCTTTGCGGGTCTGAAACTGCATGGCCTTGAGCGCTTCGCGTGCGGCCATAAATCCGGCTACATTGCGATCGAGCGTAGCCAGCGTCTTCTGAGGCAGGATGACGTCCTCGCGCTTTACTTTCGCCAGCCGATGGACCTTGACCGAGCTGCCGCTGCCCATCATGTGATGGTGAGCCTCAAGTGAGATAATGCGTCCGCGATAGGTTCGGCCTTCACTGATCGCCTGCTCAAGCTGGCAGAAAAACTCCTGCGAGAACCGCGCGCCCTGCTCGCCTGCGGCGACAGCTACTTCGACGCCCACGCCGGTCCGCATGCCAAATCGTCCTCCGGGCGCGAGCAGAATTGCGAAGGGAAGCCCATGATCCCGCCCCATCCATAGGCCATTCTTCAGACAACGGATCGGGACTGCATCGCCGATATCGATCTCGTCGTATTGCAGCGGACCAACCTCGACGGGAAAATGACCACCGCCCAGCATCGGAGCGAATGTAAGACCCTCATGCGAGTTCGGCGCAATAAGTCCAGCCAGATTTGTTCCCGGATGCTGCTGCAG
>JBAUCP010000656.1:0-7771 GCA_049677625.1 Occallatibacter sp.
GGGATGGGGCGAGGCGTGAAGTGGATGGGTGATTTGACCGCTGCCGCGGCGGGAACTTCCTGTTGCGGAAAGACCAAGGCGGCGGGTGATAGCAGGAGCGCCGTGGCCGCGATTGAGAGCGCGCGCCGAGCCGCCAACCCCAGGTTGGAATCATTGCACTGCATCTTGTTTGCTGAGCCTTTCAATTTCACCCTTCTCGCTGGCGGCGTCTTTCGGGCGCTGCGCGGCAGTGTACGCACGAAACAGATCCCAGCGAACGCGTACTTCATCGGGCAAAGAGTCCTGGGCAATCTCCAACTGCCGAATCCCCTCTGCGGAATCTCCTTTCGCGATCAACGCTTCGCCCAGCACCATATGGGCCAGACCATTCTTGGGCTCGAATTTCAACGCCTCCTGGGCGAACGATATGCCCTGATCCACGTCCTGCCGCTTGATGTACTCCTCCGCCAGCCGGATTCTCGCAGGCACATGCGACGGTGAGATTTCGATCTCGCGCTTCAGTTCCTTGATCCCATCGTCCGGACGCTCGCGCAGAAGGTAGACGCCAATGAGGAAGTGAACTCCGGGCTGGTCGGGATACCTGGCTTCCAGCTCATTAAAGAGTTTGTCGGCCTCTTCATAATGTTGCGCTTCCACAGCGAGCGCGCCGGCTCCGGCGATGTGAACCATTTCCCGTTCGTCGGCGGGAATCTCTGTGGGCAAGAATGGCAGGCGCAAGGCAGCCAGGCCAAGCGGCTCAACCAGCGGCGCTGTGTCCGCGCCCGACGCCACTTGCGTAAAAAGCAGGGCCATGCTTTCATCAAACTTCTCTGACCGTGTGAGCAAAATCGCGATGACGTAGGAGACGGTGGATGCCATCTTCCGGTTGTCGCCGAGTCCGAGCACCATGCTCTGCTGCAGGTGATCGAGAGCCCGCGTGTATTCGCGCGTCTCAAACTCGCTCAATCCCAGCAGCGCCCATCCGGAAGCGTTTTCTGGATTGCGGGCGAGAAAGCTGCGCAGAACCGTGCACGCTTCGAAGTAATTCTCTTTCTCATAGAGCAGTGTGCCAAGGTACCACAGCCCCTCGTCCCATTCTGGTTTGAGCGCCAGCGCCTGGCGATAACTATCGATCGCGGCATCGGCGCGGTTCTCGTCGCGCGCGCGCGTCGCGGCTTGGGCAAGCTGGTCAAAGCTGGCGGCGCTATGCACGGCAATGCCGCTCTGGGGCGGCGCCGCAGCCTGGGACGGGAACCAGGCAGCCAGCACAAGCAGGGCCGGGGCCAGAATCGCGATCACTTGGGCGGCTCCACGGGATGCTCCGCATCGCTTCCCCCTGTGGCGCGATCCAGATCCCCCTCTCGCCGCTTGATGGAGACGTAGGCAGCCATCTCCCGCCGGGCGTCCTCTTGGCGCCCTAACTCGCGGTAAGCCGCCGCGAGATGAAAGTGAATGGCTGAACTATTCGGCGCGAGATGCTCAGCCGTCTCCAGTTCCTGCGCGCCTTGCTTCGCCTGTCCGGCAGCAAGCAGCACACGCCCGAGAATATGGTGCGTGTCGGGATTGGTGGGCTCAATCTCTATCGCATGCCTGGCGAGAGACACTGCCTCAGTCAGGTTACTGGTGTCGATGTCGAATTGCGTCAGTTCCAGCATTGCCGGAACATGCTGGGGAGATATCTCAAGCTCCCTGCGGAATTCCTTCGCCGCCTCGGCAGGCTCCAACTGAAATTTGAGCAACGTCCCTTGCAAGTAGTGCACATTCGGTTGGTCGCCATACGCGGCCAGCAACCGATGGGAATACTCCTGCCCGCGCGCAAAGTCATGCAGAGACACGTAAAATGCCGCTTTGCCCGCAAACCAGACCCGCTCTCGGAGTTCCGGCGGATAATCTTCCGGCAGATTCGGCATGCGCAGCGAAGCCAGTCCCATGGCTTCAACCAGCACCGGGCTCTCCCCTGCCCGTTGCGCTCTATCGGCCAGCACGTAGAGCGCCTCAGCGAAGCGGCCTTGCCGCGTGAGCAGCAGCGCCCAGTGAAAGGCCGCAACTTCGGTCAGATCGCTGCTCCCGTGAAATTCGCCATGCACCCAAGTCTCCAGGTCCCGGCTGGAGCGGTCGAAGTCGCGCATCTCGAATTCGCACAGGCCCTTCATGGCCCAGACTGGGCCCGGTTTGGGCACAAGTGTGACAAAGTGAGCGAAAGAGACTTGCGCCTCAGGAAAACGATCCTGATCGTAAAGAAGGTTGCCCAGCCACAGCCATCCTTCGCTCCAGGAGGGGCGCAGGCGAATTCCTTCGCGGTACAAGCCAATTGCTTCCGTCATCCTGGTCGCAGTACGCGCGCTGTCTGCCTCTCTCGCAATCTTGTCAAAGCTCTTTTGCGGGGGGGATGCGGAGGCAGAAACGCCTAAAGACAGCAACGCAGCAAAAGAAAGCACCAGGAACATTTTTGAACCATAGCACAGGCAATCCACAGGAAACCACCGTTGGAAACGAAGCGGGCGGCCGCATGGCCGCCCGCTCAAGTCGATCCCCGCACAAGTTAGAAGGTATACTTCGCGCCCAGTTCCACGATGCGTTGGCCATATTTCCACTTGGCCTGGCCGAAGGTGGTGTTGTTGTTCACTTCCTGACCGTTGACGTAGGAATAGTTGGTCAGGTCGAGGTTGGGATCGCCCCCCTCAAAGGACGTCAGAGCGTGGTTGAGGAAGTTGAAACCGGCAATCCTGAATTGCAAGTTCCTGCTCTCCCCGAGTTTGAAGTTCTTGATCGTCGTAAGGTCGCTCTTCCAGTACCTCGGGCCCGGTATGTAGGGCATTTTGGTTGTGCCGTTTACCCCGTTGCCCGCCGGCAGGCTGAAGCAGCTTGCATTGATAAACGTGCCTTTCGGGTTTCCCTTGCTGGGATTGCAGGTAAGCAGCGGCATCAGGGTGATATCCGGCGTGCCAAGGAGCGACGTGTTGTTTTCCGGTTGCGAAGTGGAAGCCGCGGCGGGATCGTATCCGAAGTCCCAGCCGTCCGGACCCGAGGTAAGGTTTGCGCCGCTTTCAATCTGCGTGATGCCGGAGATTTCCCAGCCGTTGGCAGCGCCTCTCAGGATGGAGTTGCCGCCCTGAATGCTCGGCACGTGGACCACATAGGCGGTGCTCAAGACATTGGGGCGGTCGGTCGGCGAGACGCCGTAGAACTCGTTCACGCCGTAGTCCTTGTAGCCACTGGTATTGTCCGAGCCCAGATAGCCATCGCTCAACGCCTTGGAGTATGTGTAGTTGACCATCAACGTCAGGAAGCCGGAGGTGCGCTGCAAACTCGCCTGCAGAGAGTCGAACCGCGCCTTTCCGGCAGTGGTTTCGGAGAGGATGTCCTGGTAATTCTGGTATGGCCGATACTGCTGCACGCATGCAACGGAGGCCGTGGCGCTTGCGGCGCAGCTCGAGTTAAGCATCGCGCCGAGCGGAACTGCGTTCACATTGATCTGTGGCTGGAAGTACAGGGACGAATTGCCCACGTAGGAAGCCTCGATATTCATCTTCCCGGGCAGCCTCTGATCGATGGTGAGGCTATAAGTGCTCACCAGCGGCTGCTCATGGTCGGTAGGACTCACGGTGTCGATGGTATTCGGGGAGGCAAGAGTGCCTGCCGGAATCCCCTGCCCAAAGACGGCCGGGCCTTGCGCATGGGTGTCGATGTCTTCATAGCTGGGACACAACGGATCGTTCCAGCCGCAGCTCCAGGCAACTGAACCGATGGCCGTTTGCGCGGCAGCGGTATAGCTATTGCTTTGTACCGAGTCGTAGGCGCGGTACTTGCCATAGCCGCCGCGAACAATCGTCTTGCCGTTTCCGAAGACATCGAAGGCAGCGCCGAGGCGCGGCGAGTAGTACAGGAACGTGTTGGTCGTACCTGCAAGTGGGATCGCTGAATCGCGTTTGGTCCAGGACACGCCGGTATTCTCTCCCACCGCAGACGGCGAGTTGTTATAGGTTGCCGGGTTGAACTGGGCCAGGCCGAAAGGCGGCGAATAGGGCTTGCCGTAGTGCTCGAAGCGAAGACCGTACTGCACCGTCAGACGGCGGGACACCTTCCAGTCGTCCTGGGCATAGAAAGAGAGGATCTTGTCGGCCATCTCCTGCGGCGCAGGCGCTGCCTGTTCGGTATAGCCGGTGTCGCCAACTCCCATCAAGGTGTCGGCGTACATGTTGCCGGAGACAGGCGGCGCCCAGGTTCCTTCACTTATGTCGCCCCACTGCCCCCAGTTGTTCTGGACATTGTTGACGAACTCCCAGTAGACGCCTACCTTGGCGGTGTGCGTCCCGAAGACCTTGGTCAGATCCTCCCCGGCCGCAGGGATTTTCTTGTAGCAGGTGAGGGGGAACTGATAGCCCACATCCCCGAGATTGGGGAAGCCCGAGCCCCAAGTGGCATACATGGGCGCTGTCGGCTGGCCGAAGATGCCCTTCAGCTTGAAGTTGGGAATATCCGCGCGCTGCAGTTTGGCTGGATCTTCCGCAACTGCGGGATAATCCTCATAGGTAAAGGTGAACCTGGTCTCGCTAGTCATGGTGGGCGAGATGACGTGCATGAAATTGGCGCTCACAAAGTCGGACAGGTCCCCGCCCAGCAGAGGCGTTGGTGCGGGAATCGCGTTTGCTGATGCCGTGTTGGCCCACATGCCAACGGCCCATGTTGCGGTCTGGTGCTGGCGGTTGTAGGTGACATACAGCTTGGTCCTGTCGCTATAGTCGAAATCCACCCTCGCCATGTTCTGGGTCATATTCATGGGCTGGGTGATGTCTTGAACATAGTTGTTGCCGTTGGAGTCCGGGGCTCCGTTTGGGGTGGTGGGCTTGGGCATGTAGGCAGTCATCAGCGCCACGCCGTTGGGATCGAGACAGGCTGAAGAAAGAACGCCGGCGGGAGAGGCGGTGCAACCGGACAAGCGCGGTTGGGATACCGATTGTCCGGGCGTGAGGGCCAGGAAACCGTCGTACGGATCCGGAGTTGGCGGAACATACCCCGGCTGCCCAGGTGTTCCGCTCGCCGGGGTTATGTAATCGGCGCCAGGCGGTGTGGCGACAGGCGCAGTCAGCAGGGATCCCCCGGTCACATTCTTGCCATAGCTGGGCGCCGTGCTGAAGTCTCCGCTGAGCATCTGCGGGGTCATCACGAAGGCGGATTCGATGCCCGCGTCGTTGAGCTGCTTGTAGTATTCGTAGCCGTCGAAGAAGAAGAGCTTGTTGCGGTTCTTGTTGATCCTTGTTCCTGGAATGATCACCGGCCCGCCAATGGTGGCGCCGGGATAGTAGTAGGATTCGTCCGGCTTGGTCGTGATCCCGTTTTCCTTTTCATCGGATTCGAGCGAATTCAGCACATGATTGCGGGCATTGAAGTGGAAGTCCCCATGGAAAGCACCGCCGCCGGATTTCGAGACGACGTTGACCACCACCGGCCCCTTGGCGTTATCGGCCGTAAAGTTCGAGGTGAGGATCTTGACTTCGGAGATCATGTCCTGGTTGGCGGTGACCGGGACCGAATTGCCGTACGCGCCAGGATCGAACGTATGACCGCCATCCATGGTCACGTCGACCGATTGACCGTTGACGTTTTCGTTATCGAGCGGGCCATTTAGGTTCAAGCCGACCGTCTGTCCGTTAAATGCCTTTTCGTTCACTCCTCCATTGGCAGTCATGACGGCCCCCGGCATGATATTCACGATCTCGGTGGCATCGCGGCTGACCAGGGTGAGTTGCTGCAGGTCGGCGGCGGAGATGGTGTACGATTTCTCGCCGGAGGCCGTTTGCGCCAACTCGGTTTGGTTAGACGTCACTTCCACCGTTACATTGGCAGACCCGACCTTGAGCGGGACGCTCACGGTACGGTCGTCGCCTCCGGTAAGGACAATGCCGGTCCCATGATATTTCTCAAATCCCTTGGCGTTGACTACGATCTCGTAGGTCGCCGCCGGCAATCCCGTGAGGGAGAAATACCCATCCTGGTTAGTGATTGTCACTCGGGTTTCGCTGGAAGCCGAGTTCTTGATGGTAACGGTAGCCCCCGTGACCGATGCGCCCTGGCTGTCCAGCACGGTTCCGCTGAGGTGCGCAAACATCGACTGCGCCCACGCCGCTGGTGCAGCGAAAGCCAAAAGCATGAGAGCCGTCAATAGGAATTTGGCCTGTTTCATCTTGTATTGTCCTCCTGAAGCGTTGCTGGTGACCTTTGTACCGCCGTCCGGCCTATGGACTGATCCGGGGGCCATTTCTCGTTCAACACCAATGTGAGAGACGGTATCGTTACCAAGACTTCTAGGAGTACCCCTTGATGAATGTCAAGCCTGTACCCGCTACGCAACAGTTACAACCACATAAACGATTTATTTGCGGTAACTTCCGATGTCGCGTTACTTGGATGTAACGGGGCGTTTCCTGCTTGCGGGCGGGCTCTTTTGTCTGCTAACATGCGACCCGTCAAGGAGGTGCTCTTTTATTCCGGCTCAAACACAGACCAAGGATGAAGCTGAAGAGATCCAAGCCGTGCTTGCGTCCGAAGCTTTTTCCGGCTCTCCGAGCCTGAGCAGACTCCTAAGGTATTTATGCAGCAACCATTTCAGCGAGAATCGAAGCGCCCTCAACGAATACAGAATTGGCGTGGAAGCGTTTGGACGTCCTGCGAACTTCGACCCCTCGAAGAACTCCAGCATCCGCGTGGAAGTGCATCGGCTTCGGGCGAAGCTGCGTGGGTACTACGAAGGCGAGGGAGCGAACCACCCAATTCGAATCATCCTGGAGGAGGGCCGTTACCGGCTTCAGTTTGTTCGACGCGACGATGTGCCTGCCTTCTCCGGCGAGACCCAGGGGGGCAGGAGCCCCGCTGAGGGACCAGGAGACAAACTCACCCGGCACGGCTTCCTGCCGGTCGCGAAGAACTCTGCTGCGAAGACGAACGGAAGCCGCACCCGTTCGCTATTTCCAGCAGGAGGCGTGGCAATCCTCGCTGCTGTCGTTGTCCTGGGCTTCATTGCCGTTTGGGTAATGATCGGGCCACGGTTGCGCGGAAGCTTTGCCCGCACCTCCTCCGCGCCCCGTGTGGCGGCGCTTGTTGCGCCAACTGCCGCAACCGCCGAGACTGAGCCCGTCCTGATCCTGGCCGGCTATCAAAAGGAGAAGTATATTGACCGCGATGGAAGCGTCTGGGGGCGTGATCGCTACTTCACAGGCGGAGAAGCAGTTGAGCTGAAACTTCCATATATACAGGGAGCCGCAGATATCACGATTTACCGCACTGCTCGAAGCGGGGATTTCAGTTACGACATACCAGTGAAGCCCGGCAAGTATGAACTGCGGCTGCATTTCGTCGAAACCATCTTCGGACCGGGCACGTTCGCCGCCAGGGGAGAGAGCAGCAGGGTCTTCTCCGTGACTCTGGACGGACGGCCGTTATTAACCAATTTCGACGTTCTGAGCGACGCGGGGGGCGCCTTTCGGGCACTTACGCGGGTGTTCAAAGGGGTTTCACCGGGCAGCGATGGGATGGTTCATCTCAAGTTCATTCACAGCTTCGATCAGCCCCTCGTTAACGCCATTGAGTTGGTGCCCGAAACCGAGGGCAGAATGAATCCGGTTCGGCTTGTGATGCAAGCGAACTCCTTTGTCGATCATGCCGGGCGCTTTTGGGGGTCTGACCAGTATGCCATCGGCGGGGTTCTTGATACGCATCAGAAAACTCCGGTGAACACGAGCGACCCACATCTCCTCGATGGCGAGCGGTTTGGCCACTTCGATTATCAGATCCC
>JBAUCP010000657.1:0-15880 GCA_049677625.1 Occallatibacter sp.
TGCCACGCGCTGGCGCGCGACGCCGTGCATGCGCGGCTTGAGGCTGCGGCGCTGGCCAGGACTCTGGGCGCGATCGCCGGAGGCAGCGTCTTTCGCCTGCGCTCGGCGGCGGCGGATCGCGCAACCTACCTGCAACGGCCTGACCTTGGGCGGCGGCTGGATGACTCAAGCCGCAAGCTGCTGGCCGAGCGCGCACGGCCCGGCGCGGCGGAGCTGGCCTTCGTCATTGCCGACGGGCTTTCGGCGTTGGCCGTGGAGCGGCACGCTGCGCCGCTGCTCGAAGAGTTATTGCAGCGGCTGGGCGGCTGGAAGCTCGCGCCGGTGTGCGTTGTTGAGCAGGGCCGCGTGGCAATTGGCGATGAGATTGGGGAAGCGCTCGGCGCGCAGGTGGTAGTGGTGCTGATCGGAGAGCGGCCGGGCTTGAGCTCGCCTGACTCGCTGGGCGCGTATATCACCTGGCAACCCAGGCCGGGCCGCACAGACGCCGAGCGCAACTGCATCTCGAACATTCGCGCCGAGGGGTTGAGCTATGCGCAGGCCGCCGCGCAGATTGAGACTATCCTGAGTGCAGCGCGGCGCGAGCGGCTCACCGGCGTGGCGCTCAGGATGGCGGCACCGAAGGTTGATACGCGACAGATCGAGAAAGGTTGAAGTTCGAGGAAGGTTCAAAGATGATCAGCATTCTGGGCCAGTGGATCTTTCGCGCGTTTGTGTCGATGGCCGCCTGCTTCCTGGCGACGTATGCGGGCGACTGGACCGTCTTCCACCTGCGCGGCTCCCCCGTGGCTACCGCGACCATCAACCGCTACATGGGCATTCCGCTCAAGGGGCAAAAAGAGGAGTACGACTTTCTCGGCACCATCTCCGTGCCGTGCTCGGTATCGTTGTTTCCGCAGGCAGGCCACGACCCCTGCTGGCGCTTGCGCCAGCATCCGGATCAGTGGCAGAATCTGTAACGAATCAGATCTTCTGCAAATTGGCGAACTTTTCCATCAGCTTCTTCATGCCGTGACGGGAAAACAGCACGGTGAGCTTGGCGTCTTCGCCTTCGCCTTCGCGCATCAGGATGGTCCCCTCGCCGTATTTCGCGTGGCGCACTCGCTCGCCCTTCCTTAGATTGGCTGCGCCGGTGGCCGCGGGAATATCCATGGCCGGCCGCGCGAAAGAACCCGGCTTGGCCGCACCGGCTTTGCCGCCGAAAAAGCGCGCGATGTTGTCGATCGAATGGGCGTCCGGCGCTCCCGGCGCTTCCGGTGCTCCCGCACTTTTTCCTTTTGGACTCGATTCCTGGCTTGACGATGCTCGTTTCGCGCCCGTCATCCATGAAGCTGTGAACGGCTTCGACGAACCGCTCCGGCTGCCGGATGCGCGCGCGGCGGCGGGACTGTGGGCCTCCTGGCTCTCATCTTCGTAGTTGTAGTGGCGGCCCTCGGAGTCGCCCGTGTTACCGCGTCCCGCTCCATAACCTGCCCGGTAACTCGAACCATAGGCCGGCGTGGACCACGCCGGGCTGCGGCCGCTCATGTTTTCGATCAACTGCGGCGGCACTTCTTCAAGGAACCGCGAGGGAATGCTCATCTCCGGCGCGTCGTTGCCATAGCGGCGGCGATAGTGCGCGCGGGAGAGGATGAGCGTGTTCATGGCGCGCGTCATGCCCACGTAGCAGAGGCGGCGCTCTTCTTCTAGCTCTTCAGGATTGTTGAGCGTGCGCGAGTGCGGGAACAGGCCCTCTTCGAGTCCGGCGAGAAAGACGAGCGGAAATTCGAGGCCCTTGGCGGCGTGCAGAGTCATGAGCGTGACGCGCGCGCTGGGATCGATCTGGTCAGTGTCTGAAGCCAGAGCGGCGTGGTCGAGGAAATCGGCGAGGGTTTCGCCGCGCACCTCGGCATCGTGCGCGGCGTTGGCCAGCTCTTTCAGGTTTTCGATGCGGCTGAAGGCCTCCGGCGAGCCCTCGGTTTCAAGGGCCTTGATGTAGCCGGTGCGATCAATGAGAAAGCGGATCAGCTCAGGTAGCGTGGCTGCGTCGCCGGGGGCGCGGAATGGCGGCGCGGCTTCAGAATTTTCGCCCGTGCGTGGCCCGTCCTCACCGGATGCATCGCTCCCAGGTCCCAAAATCGGGACCTGGGGCACCCCGGTCTTCGACTGCTGGGTCTCTGTTGTCTGCTTCGGCATTTTGAGGAACGGCCGCTTGGGCGTGGCAGCGAAGGGCGAAAAATGCGATGGATCGAGGAGCGCCATCTGCGGGTTGTCCGCGTTTTCTCCAAAGCCGAAGGCCGCATCGGTGTCGCGGTTCTCCGCGTTCTGAGTTGCAGCGCCGAAGGAGAAGCCGGTGTCGGCGTCTTCTGATTCTGACTCGGCCACATCGGCTGCGAGCTTGCCCGCAAAATCCGGGTCCATCATGGCCTGCGCATCGAGAATGAGCTGGCGGAATGAGTCCAGAGCCATCAGCGCGCGCGTGGGAATCAGCTTGTCGCGAAGGGCGGCGGCGATGGCGTCCCACGTGGAGCGGCCGGTTTCAAGCGCCAGCCGCTCCAGCGTCTCCAGGCTGGTTTTGCCTATGCCGCGCGCGGGCGTATTGATGATGCGCTGCAGAGCCATCGAGTCATGCGGATTGCGCACCAGGCGCAGGTAGGCGAGCAGGTCTTTGATCTCCGCGCGCTCGTAGAAGCTGAAGCCGCCGACCATGGTGTACGAGATGTTGTAGCGGCGCAGCGCCTCTTCCACCAGCCGCGACTGCGAGTTGGTGCGATAAAGCACCGCGCAGTGTCCGTCCTCGCCGGAGTCAGCCTGCTCGCGGAGAAATTTCTGGATGCGGTCGGCGATGAACAGGGCTTCGTTCTCGCCGTCGGGCGCCTCGTAGTAGCCCACCGGCGAGCCGCCCTGGCGGTCGGTCCACAGCTTCTTGCCCTTGCGGCGCAGGTTGTTGGCCACCACTGCGCCGGCAGCTTCGAGAATCACCTGCGTGGAGCGGTAGTTCTGCTCCAGGCGGATGATATGCGCGTTGGGAAAGTCCTTTTCGAACTCGAGGATGTTGCGGATGTCCGCGCCGCGCCACGAGTAGATGCTCTGGTCCTCGTCGCCCACGGCGCAGACGTTCTTGTGTTCGCCGGCCAGCAGCTTCATCAGCTCATACTGCGGCCGATTGGTGTCCTGATACTCGTCCACCAGCAGATAGCGATAGCGGCGCTGGTAGCGCTCGCGCACCTCGGCTGAGGACTTGAGCAAGCGGACGGCTTCAAGAAGCAGATCGTCGAAGTCCATTGCGTTGTTCTTGCCGAGCTCCGCCTGGTAGCTCTTGAAGATGTGCGCGATGCGCTCGCTGTTGGGGTCCTTGGAGGCGAGGTAGTACTCCTGCGGATCGACCATGTGGTTTTTGGCCCAGGAGATACGGCCGAGAACGGTGCGCGGGGTGAGCTGCTTGGTGTCGATCCCCATGCGGCGCATGATCTGCTTCACGATGCCCTGCTGGTCGTTCTCGTCAAAGATGGCGAAGGAACGGGTGAGCCCCTGGCCGCCCACCTTCAGCGCTTCAATGTCGCGGCGGAGAATGCGCACACAGAGCGAGTGGAACGTCGCAATCAATGGCTTGGCCAGCGAAGAGTGGCCGAGCAACCGCTCCACACGCTCGCCCATCTCAGCCGAGGCCTTGTTGGTAAACGTAACGGCCAGGATCGAGTCCGGCGCCACGCCTTTCTCGCGGATGAGCCACGCGATGCGGCTGGTGATGACGCGGGTTTTTCCCGAGCCGGCTCCGGCCAGGATGAGCAGCGGGCCCTCCGTGGCCTCAACGGCTGCACGTTGTTCAGGGTTCAGATTGGCGAGGAGCGAATGCAATGCTTGATCCGGGCGGGAAAGGTCCTGTATCCAGTTTACCTGTCCTCGCCGTCGAGCACACGCCGGCTCATTATCCCCCTTAGATCCAACTCTTTTTTGGGGCACGCTATCCTGAATTCACGATGGAATTTCCAAAGCAACAGCGGCGCGTAGCTGTTTATTGCGGCTCGGCCGATGGCGCCGATCCGAGATTTTTGTCGGAAGCCCGCGCTCTGGGCGATGCCATTGCCGCCGCAGGGATGGGACTGGTCTACGGCGGCGCAAGCGTGGGGCTGATGGGCGCGGTAGCGGACGCAGCCCTGCGCGGCGGCGCCGAGGTGATTGGCGTGCTCCCCGAGGTGCTTGCGGACCGGGAGATTGCGCACGCGGGATTGACTGCGCTCGAGCTCGTGCCCACCATGCACGAGCGCAAGGCGCGCATGCATGTGCTGGCCGACGCTTTCATCGCGCTGCCCGGCGGCTACGGCACGCTGGACGAGCTGCTCGAAGCGCTCACCTGGGCGCAGCTCGGCCTGCACGCGAAGCCGTGCATCCTGGTGAATACGGGCGGCTACTGGGATGGGCTGCTCCGCTTTCTTGATTCCGCTGTGACCGCGGGCTTTCTAAAGCCGGCCAACCGCGCGCTGCTGCGCATGGCCGCGGATGCGAGCGATGCGGTGAGAATGGCCGCCGGACCGTCCTAAGTCGTAACACCCGGCCTTGACTCCCGGCTGTATGATTCCTCCATGTCTACGAAGCTTCGCATCGGCGTGCTCTCGACCGCCAGCATCGGTCTCAGGAAAGTCATTCCGGCCATGCAGCTCGGCCAAAGCACCACGGTGACGGCAATTGCCTCGCGCGACCTGGCCAAGGCGAAAGAAGCGGCGAGCGCGCACGGGATTCCCACGGTCTACGGATCGTATGAAGAGCTGCTTGCCGACAAAGATATCGATGCGATCTACAATCCGCTGCCCAACCAGCTCCATGTGCCGTGGACGGTGAAGGCGGCCGAGGCCGGAAAGCACGTTCTGTGCGAGAAGCCGCTGAGTATGACAGTGGCCGAGGCGAAGACGCTGCTCGACGTACGCGCGCGCACCGGCGTGAAAATCTGCGAAGCCTTCATGATCCGCAGCTTTCACCAGTGGCTGCGGCTGCGCGAGCTGCTCAACGAAGGCCGGGTGGGCGAGCTGCGCTCGGTTACGGCCTTCTTCAGCTACTTCAATGTCAACCCCGCCAACATCCGCAATCGCGTGGAGACGGGCGGCGGCGGCGTGTATGACATTGGCTGTTATTGCATTCAGTCTTCGCGCTATGCATTCCGGCAGGAACCCACGCGGGTGGTAGCCACGCTTGACCGCGATCCGCAGATGGGGACTGACCGGCTGGCCTCGGCGATTCTCGAGTTTCCCGCAGGGCACGCCATCTTTACGTGCAGCACGCAGTTGATTCCTTACCAGCGGGTTCATTTTTTGGGAACGCGCGGACGCATCGAGATCGAGATTCCCTTCAATGCGCCCATCGACCGGCCCACGCGGCTATTCATCGACTCCACCGGCGACCTTTCGGGCAGCGGAATCACGACCGAGACTTTTCCCGCCGGCGATCAGTACACGATGCAGGGTGACGCATTCGCCAAGGCGATTCGCGAAGATAGCGAAGTTCCCGTGAGCCTGGAAGACTCGATCGGCAATATGGCGGTGATTGAAGCCATCTTTGCCTCTGCTCAATCCGGCCACTGGGAGCAGCCGCAGCTATAGCGCTGCGCTAACTCGGCTGAGCTATGTACTTCGTCGGGGCGGTTATTTTTGCGTGACCGCCGCGGCTTTCTTCTGAGCAGCCCAGCGCAGCTTTTGTGCGTCGGCGATGCGCTTGCGCCCTTCCGGGCTAAGTTTTCTTTTTTTCTTTTTTGCCGGCTTCGCGGCCTTCTCTGCCGCTAATTTCCTTGGCCTGCCCGGTTTTTTCTTGGGCAGCGCCGCCGCTCCGCCTGTAAGCAGCGCACGCGCCTGCCTGAGCTGCGCAATCTCCCGATCGATGGAAGCAAGAATCTCCGATACGCCCATAGAACCTCACATGGATATCGGCAAACGGTCCAATTACTGAAGAGATGAATTTCGCCGCGAGGGAGGAATCACCGCTGCCTGCAAAATACCATAGGCTTAAAAGATCATTCATGCAATTGAATTATTCATCCGCAGTCAAAATGCGAAGTTACTGCAGTTATCGCAAATCTGTGGAAAATCGCGGATTTATTTATAAATCTTTTATAAGTTAGTACGCTCTCCGACGAGAAATACGCTCTCTACGTGATAGGTATCAACGCTCGGCAAGTTACTGTATCAATCATGCAACTTACCGCACGGCGCATTCCTTCAGCTCGCGGCAGAACGCGTCGATGCGCGCAGGATCGGTGTCCCACGCGAACATGAAGCGTGCCGCGCCGCCGATGAAGGTGTAAAACTTCCATCCGCGGCTACGCAGGCTCTCCAAAATCTCTTCCGGCGCGGAGAGAAAAACTGCATTGGCTTCAACCGGCTGGGTGACGCGCACTCCGGGAATGCCGGCAACCTGCGCGGCGAACCGCTGCGCGCACTGGTTGGCGTGCACGGCATTGCGCAGCCACGCTCCGCTCTCGAGCATGCCGACCCATGGCGCGGAGAGAAAACGCATCTTGGACGATAACTGGCCGGCCTGCTTGCAGCGATAGTCGAAGTCGACGGCCAGCGCGCGGTCAAAGAACAGAACGGCTTCGCCCACCGCCATACCGTTCTTGGTGCCGCCGAAGCACAGCACATCGACGCCGGTCTTCCACGTAAGCTCGGCGGGCGAGCAGCCCAGGCTGGCGCAGGCGTTGGCGAATCTTGCTCCGTCCATATGCAGAGAAAGCTTGTGTTGCTTGCATACGGCGGAGATGGCGGCCAGCTCATCAAGCGAGTACACGCGGCCGGTCTCGGTTGGCTGTGTCACGGTAACAGCGCGCGGCTTGGGGTAGTGGATGTCCTGGCGCTTGGTGGCCAACTCGTGAATCGCTTCCGGCGTGAGCTTGCCCGCGGCGCTCGCGGCCACCAGCAGCTTGGAGCCGTTCGAAAAAAACTCGGGCGCGCCGCATTCATCGGTCTCCACATGCGCCTGGTCGCAGCAGATGACGCCGTGATACGACTGGCAGAGCGATGCCAGCGCCAGCGAGTTGGCCGCGGTTCCGTTGAAGACGAAGTAGACCTCGCAATCGGTCTCAAACAGTGTGCGAAATGCATCGGCGGCGCGAGCCGTCCATGGGTCGTTGCCATAGGCGCTCGAGTGGCCGCGGTTGGCGGCCACAGTGGCCTGCCACGCTTCGGGACAGATGCCCGCATAGTTATCGCTCGCAAACTGCTGCCGCAAATCGTGCTCGTCAATGCCGATCATCGGTTGGTCCTTTGCTGATGGATGGTCACACATTCAGATGAACTACTTTCACCCTTTGCTCGAATTATTTCATCTTGCGCAGCGCGTAGCGGGCAGCGTGATAGCCGCACATGCCGTGCACTCCACCGCCGGGCGGCGTGGATGCGGAACACAGATAGAGACCGCGCGCGCCGGTGGAGTAAGAGCGATGCGTGGGGCGGAAGAGAAGCTGGCGCACGGTGAAGGCTCCGCCGCCAATGTCGCCTCCGACAAGATTTGCATCCATGGATTCAAGCCATGCGGGCGACGAGACATGGCGCGCCAGCACGCAATCGCGGAACCCGGGAGCGAAGCGCTCGATCTGCGCCTCGATGCGCACGGTCATATCCACTGTCGACCCGTTGGGCACGTGGCAGTAGGCCCAAAAAACATGCTTGCCGTGGGGCGCGCGTGCCGAATCGAAGAGCGTAGGCTGCGCAGCCAGCACAAAGGGCCGCTCCGCAACGAGGCCCTGCGCCACGTCGTGCTCGGCGGCTGCGATCTCTTCGAATGTGCCCCCCAGGTGAACGGTGATGGCGCGGCGGCACTCGGGCGCACGCCAGGGCACGGGCTCAGAGAGCGCGTAGTCAACTTTGAATGCGCCTGGTCCTGGCTCAAATCGCTCGAAGGCACGCCGATAGCCGGGAGCGAGCCGATCGCCAGCGAGGTCGAGCAACTGGCGCGGCGCAATGTCGCAGAGCGTGAGCGGGCATTCCAGCTCGCGCAGAGCCTGCGCATCGATGCGGCGCGAGGTGTGGACTGTGCCGCCAAGAGATTCGAGATAACCGATCAGCGCGTGGGGTATGGCGCGCGCGCCGCCGCGCGGAACGGGCCAGCCAACGGCGTGCGCCGCCGCGCCCAGCACCAGCGCGACGGCCGAGCTGAGCGGCCGGTCAAAGCTGAGGAAGGAGTGGCCTGCGAGGCCGGCAAAGAGTGCACGCGCATGCATGGTGCGGAAGTGGTTCCGGGCGAGAGACTGCGCGGGCTGAAGGGCAGCCATCGCGAAGCGCGCCATGCGCAGCGGATGGCGAGGCACGCGAACCGCAGGCGAGAGACTGTCCTCAGCGAACTCCGCCCAGTGATCGACGAGCGGCTCGATCAGCCGGCGCCATGAGCGGCCATCCGCGCCCAACGCGCGCTCCGCATCGTCAAGGCCGCGCTCGAGCACTATTGCAGATCCGTCGTCGAGCGGATGCGCGAGCGGCACGTCGCCGTGAATCCATTCGAGGCCGTAGTCGCCGAGAGGCAGCGTGGAAAAGAATGGCGAGCCCACTGCAAGAGGATGCACGGCCGAGCCAAAGTCATGCAGAAAGCCGGGCAGCGTGAGCGGCAGCGTGCGCGTGGCGCCGCCCGGTTCGGCTTCAGCCTCAAAGACCTCGACCGCGAACCCCGCCTGCGCGAGCACGATGGCCGCGGCGAGCCCATTGGGGCCCGATCCGATGACGCAGGCGCGGCTTGTTGTCAAAACATCTCCTTTCTTCACGCGTTCTCAGTCGTGCGGCGGCAGATCGGCGGGCCACTCGACCACCGCAAAGTCTCCGTCGGCGGCCAGCGTGAGCTCCGGCGCGTAAAGGCCAATATACTCGCGCCGCCACCAGTTGCCGGTGCGGCGTTTTTCATCGGCTGAGGTAAACCAATATTGCCATAGCACCGCGCGCACATAGCGCGGCGGCGATTCCGGGAATGGATTGTTCCTGAAGAGCGAAAGCACCGCGGGGCCATTCACGAGCAATCGCTCTTCAGTGAGCGTGACAAAGTCGTTCTGCTGCCAACTGCCGAGCGAGGCGAACCACAGGTTCCAGTCGAAGCGCGGCTGATAAGGCGCGTAGATGCGTGGCGGCTCGTTGAGCGCCTGCGGCTTGTTGCGAAAGGGATACGCGGTCCAGTCGCTGCCATCGTTCGAGCCCTGAAACTCGATGTCGTAGCGGCCACGCGTCATCACGGCAAACAGGCCATACTGGTTGGCGATGCGGAATGGATCGAGCGCCGTGATGGGCGCGGTGGGCAGCGGGATCTGGCGCAAAGGAAGTCCGATCATCTCGGCCGTAGTGTCGTAGGCGATCCAGCAAAGCATGACTGCTGCGGCCACGAGCCTAATCGCGCTCAGACGGCCGGCGAGCCTGGTGCGCCACGTCTCGTTAGCACGAGCTTCGAGGCGCTGCTCTAGTTCTTGAGCCACCTGAGTTGCATCGCTCGCTGCGAGAATCGACAGCGGCGGTTCTTCGAGCGGCTCCGTTTCCGCCGGCCGTTCCGGCTCATGCGGGCGGAAGCGCGCGGGAACCAGCCACAGCACAGATTTGTCGTCGAGCAAAAGAAAGCCCAGCGAGAGCACCAGGTAATTCAGAAACGTGTAATTGGCGGTGAGAATCACGCCAAGCTCCCACGGCGTAACGATGAAGAAACAGATGAGGCGCACGCGGCGCGGGAAAAACAGCATGAAGACCAGAACCAGTTCAAGCGCAAGCGTTGCGCCCACGGATGCGGCGTGGAACCAGTGCGGAAGATGCTCGACGTACCAGCCGATCCATGTGGGTAGTGGGCCGTTCTGGTAGTACTCGTCCATCGCGGTAAAGTTGCGCCATTCGATATCGCCGCTCAGCAGCTTCACCATGCCCGATTCGAAGTAGATGCGGAACCACTCCCACTTGAGCAGAAACTCGCTGGCGCGTGAAGGCGGATCGCTCGCGCCCCAACCCGGTAGCAGGCCGCGCGGCGCAAAGAAGAGCGCAAGGAAGCCGGCTTCGAGCAGCATACCGTCCGATTGATAGCTGGAGAACACGCTGCTGGCAGCGATGAACGAGAGAAAACAGACGAAGCAGATGAAGAAGCACATCCGCGGCCAGAGATTCAAGAAGGCAAGCACCGACGCGGCCAGGCCAATACCCATAACCGCCATCAGCATGGTGGAGGTTGAGGAGAACCAGAAGAGCGAGGGTGCGTACCAGTAACGGCTCGCGCCCAGCGAAGCCGCAACGGCGGTGAGATATTGCTGTACGGGCAGAACGCCTTCCGGTCCGATGAGTCCTTTGATCTGGAACAGCAGCGAGTAGAACGCGGAAAAATAAATGGCGGCGAGCGCGCGCAAAAAAATCCACCGCGGGATCAGCCGGCCCTGCGGGCCGTGGCGGGAGTCAAACAGCCAGCGGAGAACGTTCACGGGGTTGCGCCCCATCATGTCGAACAGGATAGCTTTTCCCACCACTCTTGTCTCGCGGCGGTGTTGGACAAGTCAAAACACCATCGCGATCGACTATCCTGTCATCAGTGCTCCTGCATTTCTCGAACCGCGGCGCTTCTCTTCGGCCGCGAGAGCAATACTCATTTCTCATGGGTGGTCACTTATGCGGCGAATCTCTCTTTTTCTGCTTCTGTTTCTTGCCTGCACGTCAAGCCTTTTTGCCAAGCCAGTCGCACTCTTTTATATGACGGACAATCCGGATTCGATCCGGTCGTTCTTTGCTCACTCCGCCAAGATCGACTTGCTGGTGCCCACCTGGTACAACGTGGATGAGAACGGCCTGGTGACGGGCGCGCCGAACCCGGCCGTGCTGGACGCGGCGCATGGCGAGGGCCTGCCGGTGATGCCGATTGTGGCGCTCTTCGGAAAGAAGAAGTTTCACGATCTGGCCGCAAGCGTTGAGGCGCAGGCGCAGCTGAACGATGCCATGGTGCGCGAGGCAAAGCTGCATGGCTATTCTGGGTTTCAGTTTGATTTTGAGAATCTGAGCTATCTCGATCGCGACGGCCTGTCGGCGGTGGTGGCGCGCTCAGCCGATGCGCTGCACAAGGCTGGCCTGCAGTTGACTATTGCCACTGTACCCAACGCCCCCGGCTACCCTGGCAAAGGCGGATTCGCCAAGTGGATTTACACGGACTGGCGTGGCGCATACGATCTGGCTGCGCTGGCCAAGTCAGTGGACCTGATCTGCCTGATGACCTATGACCAGCAGACGCGCTGGACGATGCCCGGACCAGTGGCCGGATGGCAATGGACGCTCGACAATCTGGACTACGCGCTCAAGGTTGTGCCGAAGGAGAAGCTTTCGCTCGGCATTCCGCTCTACGGCTACCACTGGTTTACGGGCGAGCCGACGACCGACAAAGTCACCGGCGAAGAGCATCCGAATCTTTCTGCCGACTACATCAGCACGCCGGATGCGCTGCAGCTCGCCAATGCATTCGGCGGCAAGCTGGACTGGGACGCGGGCGACCACAACGCATTTTTCTATTTCTATCGCGACCAGATGCGCGAGTGGATCTTCTATACCGATCTGCACACCTTCCGCGACCGCTATCAACTGGCCGCAGATCGCGGACTGGAGGGATTTTGCTCCTGGGTTCTCGGCTCCGAGGATCCGGAGATCTGGAATTTTCTCCCCGACCGCGGCGCGAAGCAATGACGAATCGATTGCATTGAGAGTCGTGAATTCCCAGGTCCAAGAATCGGGACCTGGGCCAGCCAGAAATAATTGCCTGCGCTCAGACCACCAGCACGCGCACGTCGTTGGCGGCGAATGCGCTTGTCACTTCTTCCGAGATGCCATCGTCGGTAATGAGCAGGTCGATGTCGCGCGGCGGGCAGATGACGGCAGGGCTGACCATGCCGATCTTGCTTGAGTCGGCGACCACGACAACCTCGCGCGCCTGACGAACCATGACGCGGGAGACCGCGGCCTCTTCCGGCTCGATGATCGTTGCGCCGTGCTCGGGGTCCATGCCGGTCACGCTCAGGAAGAGCCGGTCGAGCACGAACATGTTCAGCGTCTCGATGGCCGCCGGCCCCACCAGCGAGAATGCGCCGGCCCAGCGCATGGCGCCGCCGGTGAGCGTGGTGTCGAGCGCGGTCACGGAGCTGAGCTCCATGCCGATGTTCACCGCATTGGTGATGATGTGGATGCCACGCCGATGCTGAAGCTGCCGCGCAATGAGCGTGGTGGTCGTACCTGCGGCGAGGCCGATGGTCTCATGCTCTTTGACCAGCGCAGCGGCTGCGTGCGCAATGCGCTGCTTCTCGGCGGCGAAGCGGTCTTCGCGGACGTGAAACGATGCGTCAAACCGGAACGGCTCATAGACGGCTTTGCCGGTGAGCATGGCGCCGCCGTGGGTGCGGTAGACCAGGCCCCGCTCTTCAAGCCGCGTCAGGTCGCGGCGAATGCTGGCCGGCGAGGCAGTGAGTTCCGCGGTCAGATCTTCAACGGAGGTTTTGCCGTGGCGCAGCAGCAGCCTGAGAATTTCCTTGGCGCGTTTGTCGGTTTTGGATGACATGGGCTCCCGGTCATTGTACGAGAGTCCTGCCGTTCCCGGCAGCCGCCGCATTCAGGGTCCGGCGCAGCTTGCGCACGTCTTCTTCGCGCACCACGTGGCGGGCCAGGCCGTCAGCGTGGGTGCCAAAGCTCACCGCGTGGTTCCAGTAGGTCACCGGGCTGGAGACGCGCGCGCGCAACGCGGCGTGCACCTCGCTCACGCCGGTGGTTTGCACAAACTCCTGCACATTGCTGTGCCGGATGCCGCCCGCGCCCACCAGCGCGATTCTGCCGCGCGCGTTTTCGACCAGACGCGCGATGCGGCTCGCGCCGCGCAGCCCATCCGGTTCACCGCCGGAGGTGAGAATGCGATCGGCCCTGCAGGCGATCACGTCTTCGAGCGCCTTGGCCAGATCGAACGAGACATCGAAGGCGCGATGAAAGGTGACCTGCATGGGCCGCGCCGCGGCGACCAGCTCGCTGGTGCGCTTTACGTCCACATTGCCATCGGGCGCGAGCACGCCCAGCACCACGCCGTTTGCGCCCAGCGCGTGCGCTTCCATCACGTCCTGGTGCATCACATCGAACTCGTCGGGGGTATAGCAGAAGTCGCCACCGCGAGGCCGAATCATGGTAAATACGTCGATGCTGAGGGCAGCGCGCACCTGCCGCTGCAGGCCAGCGCTGGGCGTAATGCCGCCCTCGCGCAGCGC
This sequence comes from Occallatibacter sp., assembly GCA_049677625.1. GTDB lineage: Bacteria > Acidobacteriota > Terriglobia > Terriglobales > Acidobacteriaceae > Telmatobacter. Next base: position 13,190 of record JBAUCP010000657.1, read on the forward strand.
AGAGCAAAGTTCCACGCGCTCCGCTCCGCCAGCCTGGGCAGCAATCGCCGACTCGACCGAATCGACACAGATTTCAAGAAGCATCATTGCCGGAACCTGTTTCTGCCATGCCAGTTACGTTTACGGAACGACAAAAGTTCAGAGGAAGAGCCTTTCCCCGAACCCGTTCTGAACTTGCAGCAGCCGCAGGTGTCTGCGGCTGCCGCAGAGGCTAGCATCTATCAAAACTGGTATCGCAGGGAGAATTGCAAGTGACGCTCCTGGGAGCGAATCGACTCCTGGCTGGCAATCTGACCAAAGGTCCCATCGGTAATGCCAACATCCGGATTGCCATAGCTGACGATATTCATTGCATTGAAGGCGTCGAAGCGGAATCCAAGGGTCTGCCCCTCAATAATGTGAAAGTCCTTGAAGGCAGACAGATCTACATTCAGGTATCCTGGGCCGCGCACTGCGCCGTTCTTTGAAGAGCCGAAGGTGTTTGGGGCCGGCACGCCGAAGGCGCACACGCCGTTGTCTGCTCCCGCAGTGGAACAGGGCGTAGCTGAGGGATCGGTTCCGAACCAATGGTTGATGGAGCGATTCGCGATCTTCAACTTACGGTATTGATTGGGCCGCGAGTTGCCGTAGCTATTGGAGTTGTTGCCGGGTCCAGTGAGCGACTGCGGAAATCCCGAGTAGCCAACCCCTGCGACAGAGAGCTTCCATCCGCCTACCGCTTCATCCACCACACGATTGGCCGAGGCGAGGAACTCCTGTCCACGACCGAGCGGAAGCGCGTACACGCCCGTCCAGGACAGATTGTGCTTCACGTCGTATCCAGACGGACCGTAGTCCGCGGCGCTGTCGTAGTAGTTCTGGAATGCGCCGCTGTAGCCGTTGACGTTGAGCGCGTAGTTGCCCAGGCTGTTCGTCATGGCCTTGCCATAGGTGTAATTGACCGTGTATTCGAGGCCATGGCTGATACGCTGCCGCAACACCACCTGGAGCGCGTTGTAGTTCATCATCGCGCGCGATTCGGTAATCAGGAGCGAGTTAGAGCCCACGCTGATCGACGGGTCCGCGTTGATGCCGATGTATTGGTTGTTGTAGAACGGCGCTGAAGTGGGATCTCCATTGACGACGTACTGGTTGACGTTGCCGTAGTCCTCAATGTGCTGGCCCTGCTCACCCAGATAGCCGGCTTGCAGCGACAGTGTGTGCGTAAGCGCGTACTCCAGGGTAAGGTTCCACTCCTGAACATAGGCGGGCTGGATGTTCTGCGGGTACACATTGTAGGTGCCGCCGAAGCTGGTCGTGCCGCCGGTAAAGCCTTGCTCCGCAGTACGCGCCGTGGTTACTGCACCGGGCTCGGGCGAGGTTACCGAAACATTCACTGCCTGAATGAACGGCGTAATCGAAGTCAGGCGCTGGTTGCCGGCGTTGCCCTCAAAGAAACTGGTTGCGCCATAACCGCCACGCACCACAAAACGATCCGTGCCCTGGAGCGCAAAACCTGCATGGGGCATGATCTGGTGATAGTTCGACTGATAGCAGCCATCGTTGCTGCAGATTCCCGAGTTTGCCGATGCGCCCACGGGCACCTGTCCGGCATAAATAATCTGCCCGGTTGACAGATTGATATTGCCCGTCTTGTTGTGCTGCTCGATCCAGGGCTCGTCGTATTCGTAACGAACGCCGAAATTCACGGTAAGGTTCGGCGTGATCCTGTAGTCGTCGTTGATGTACTCCGCAATGCGCCATTGACGCTGGCCCACATTCACACTGGCCAGTGTTGCAGCCGCGGACTGAACACGATCGAGCACAAAGTCGGCGGGACCGTATCCGCCGGCATTCGCCGCATCAGAGTTTGCGGTAAATGCGCCGGTGTAGTTGAGTGTGCCCAGATAGCCGTAATTGTTGGCAGTGGGGTAGTTCACCTGATAGCGCAGCGCCTGCACGCCGATGCTCAGGAAGTGACGGCGATGCTGCCAGGTGATGTTGTCGATGTAGCTATAGGTGTTGTCGACAAAGCCGCCGAGATCGGCAGTGGTACCCACATCGCTCAGGCCGCCATTGAGTCCCTGATTCGTAAATCCTACGAAGTTTTGACTCGTGAAGGTAATGCCCACTTTCTGGTTGCCACCCGTTCCAAACTGTCCAGTTGGGTCCTGCGGCACTCCGGTGTTCCACACCACGCGGGTAAAGCCGGCACGCGCCGAGTTGATGAGAGAAGGCGAGAAGGTGTGAACCCAGTTGGAACCCACGATCCAGGTTGGGAAGAGGCTGATCCCCGGGAAGGTGATAGCCAGCACAGAGTTCTGACCGTTGGAAGCGTGGGAGTTCGAGTAGAACCCAGTGATCTGGTCGGAGGTGCGCGGATCGTACTCGATCTTCACGTCGCCCTGGTCATTGACCTTGTAGCTCTGCTGCGGTCCCTGGAAGTTGTTGAGGCCGAGCTGATCGGTTCCGTTGCTGTTGGTTACGCATTTGCCGCTCTTGGGCGTAACCGGATTGGCTGCGCCGCAATCGGGATAGAACTGCGGATTAGCAAACAGGAATTTCGCCACAGGATTGTCGATGGGAACGTTCTGATCGTTGGTGTACGGCGCGAAATCATTTTCAGGATCGTAGAGCTGGATGGGTGCGTTGCCGTTGATGCCCGCAAGCAACGCAGAGAAGTCGCCGTGCCGCATGGCGTCAGTCATGACG
>JBAUCP010000658.1:0-4322 GCA_049677625.1 Occallatibacter sp.
TTCCCCGGCTACCTGCGGGATTTCTTCTGCGAAATGCTGATGCCCGGCTACAATCCGCAGTGGTCTGAGATCATGTCCGAGGCGCATCGCCTCGCCGGCGAACAGGTTGGCCGGTGCCCAATGTGCGCCGCCGCCATTCGTCCGTCTGCATAGATTCACTCAATAGAGTTCATCCCTTTACGGCGCTTCTCCACCTCTGTGACTCCAGCGCAGCGATTGAGAAGCGCCGTAGCGCGTCGCTTATGGGGTCCGCATAATCTCCCTTTCAAATTGCGTTCCCATGAGGATGAGATTTATGCCGCAGGCACTTGTGCGCCGCCGCCGGCCCACTTCTCATGGTTCCCTCATTCTGGTGCGGTCTTGATGGCAATTTAGCGGCAGATTCGGGCAAAGTTTGCCTATCAGGATGGCACGCTCCGTGCTTATTCACCTGGCATGGACAGTGGATACTATTCCGCGGGCACCGCTCTGGTCACGAGCACCCAGCAGATGGATACGATCGCCAACAACCTGGCCAACGCCAGCACTGTCGGATACCGTGCCGAGAAAGATGTCTTCAGCTCTGTGCTGGCCGACGCGAGCAATGCGGGCGCCTCATCCCTGGACAAAGCCATCAATAACTACGGCATTTTGAGCGGCACCATCCTCGACCAGAGCCAGGGTGCGCTGCAGAAGACGGGCAATGACCTGGACGCGGCCATTCAAGGACCCGGCTACTTTGTGGTGCAAACCGCGCAGGGCCCGATGTACACCCGCGATGGCAGCTTTCAGGTTTCATCGCATGGACAGTTGGTGACGTCTACAGGCGACGCCGTGATGGGCGATGCGGGCACAATCACCATGCTGCCCGGCAAGGTTTCGATCAGCCCCGATGGGACGATCTCGATCAACGGAGCGGTTTCCGGCAAGCTGCACATTGTGGACTTCCCCGCCGGCACAAACGTCGAGAGCGCGGGCAACACCTACTACACTGCGCCCGCCGATACCGCACAGACGTCCACCGATTCGGATGTGCGGCAGGGCTTTCTCGAAAGCTCGAATGTCAACCCTATTCTTGGCCTGGTCGATCTGATCACGGCCGAGCGCTCTGCCGAGATGATGCAGCGCGCGCTTTCCATGTTCAATTCGGAGATCGATAAAACGGCGACGCAGGATCTGCCGAAGGTCGGATAAAGGAGACTATAGATGTTTCACGCGCTTTATACAGCGGCCAGCGGCATGACGGCTCAACAGCTCAACCTGGACAACATTGCGAACAACCTCGCGAACTCGAGTACTGCGGGTTTCCAGTCGCGCCGCGTTCAGTTCTCCGATCTTCTTTATCAGAACGACATCATGCCGGGCGCAGCCGCCACGCAGCAGACCACGGTTGCCTCCGGCCTTCAGATCGGCCTTGGCACCCGGCCCGGCAACACGGAGATTGTGCAGACGCAGGGCGACCTGAGCAGCACCGGCAATCCGCTCGATCTGGCGATCCAGGGCAGCGGCTTCTTCCAGATCCTGCTGCCGAACGGGCAGACCGGGTACACGCGCGCGGGATCGTTCCAGACTGATGCGCAGGGAAACCTGGTAACGGCGAATGGCAATGCATTGCAGCCGGCCATCAATATTCCCACCGCGGCCACCAACGTTACCATCGGCAGCGACGGCACGGTGAGCGTTACCCTTCCTGGGCAGACGCAGGCGCAGCAGGTGGGCGTGGTTCAGCTCGCGATGTTCGCCAATCCCGGCGGCCTGAACAGTGTGGGCAACAATATCTATCTGCCCACTACCGCATCCGGTGAGGCGGTTGTCGGCGCTGCGGGCGGCTCGCAAGGGCTGGGAACCATTCAGCAGGGCATGCTCGAGCAGTCGAACGTGAACGTGGTGGACGAGTTCGTGAACATGATTCTGGCGCAACGCTCTTACGAGTCGAATTCGCGCGTCATCAAGGCTGCTGACGAGATGCTGCAGCAGTTGAACCAGTTGGCGCAGTAGGTGATTTGTCCCATGATACGACGCAGTGCGATTTTGTTCTGGATTGTGTTTGCCGCAGCGGCTCTGCCTGTCCTGGCTGCGCCGGGGCGCTACGCCATCACTACGGAGCGGATTGCCGCGGCCGTGAGCGGCAGCGGCGTGCAGGTCTCGCCGGACCAGGTGACTCTGCTCACCGAAGTGGTCGCGAGCGTGGCCAATCCCGAATTGAAGGTGCAGTCCATCGACCGCGCCGGAGATCAACGCACAATCGCCCGCATGGGATGCGCCAATGCAGAGCAGTGCCTGCCCTTCGTCGTAGCCCTTCGGATGAAAGAGGTCGAGGGCTCGGAAGCTGCTTCGAATCTTCCGGCGTCTTCAGCTTCGACAATGAGGCCGGCCACGTTTGCGGTCCGGCAGGGATCAACGACGGCTCTATTCCTCGACGGAGATCACGTCCATATCAGCCTCTCGGTCATTTGCCTTGAGAACGGCGCTCCAGGCCAGACCATTCGCGCCACCAGCCCCGACCGGCATCAGGTCTTCACGGCCCAGGTTGCGAGCAACGGAACATTGAGGGGAAGACTGTGACCAAGACGATTGCACAGCGGCTCATCGCATCTTTTCTGTGCGCAGGAACGTTGCTTTGCCTTGCTGCAAGGGCTGAAGCGAAGAGCAAGCCGGAAGGCCCCACACAGCTCCGATCTGAATATATTGCCCATGTGCAGGAGACCGATCTGCCGTCAGTGCAGCGCACCACGGGCAGCCTGTGGACGGCGGGCGGCGAACTGGGCGACTTCTCCGCGGACTACAAGGCAAGAAAGCTCAATGACACGCTGGTCATTCTGGTTGGAGTGCAGACCACCGCAGCGCAGAGCGGCGATGTGAACAGCTCGCGCGCTTTCCAGACCAGCTCCGCCATTACCGGCCTGGCGGGCGACGTGAATACGAAGGGCCTGAACCCGCTCTTCAACGCCAATTCCGCTACGACTCTGAAAGGTTCAGGCGCAACCGACTCGAGCACCACATTCCAGACCAGCCTCACGGCACAGGTGGTCGCGGTGCTGCCCAGCGGCAACCTGGTGGTGGAGGCGCAACGCAAGATCTTCATGAACAACCAGCATGAGGATGTGACGGTGCGCGGTGTGGTTCGCCCCGGAGATATCGGACCGAACAACACCATCTCCTCGGCCGCGCTTGGCAACCTGGAAATTTCGATGAAGGGCAAAGGCATCATCTCCGACAGCACACGCTCACCGAACTTTATTACCCGCGCACTACTTTGGCTCACTGGATTCTAAAATCGATGAAGGCTGAATTTACAATTGCGAAGCTACGACTGCGGTCCATCGCCTGGGTGCTGAGCCTGGGCTGCGCCGTGTCTGCACTGGCGCCATCCGCGGCCGCGGACAATCCCAATCGCCGCGTTCTGGTGCGGGACATTACCAGTGTGGAAGGCGTGCGGGACAACATGCTGGTGGGTTATGGACTGGTGGTGGGCCTGAACCGCACCGGCGACAGCCAGCAGACCTACTTTACGGTGCAGACGCTCGCTAATGCCATGCAAAGGATGGGCGTGCTGATCTCGCCCGGCGTCGTCGAGGTCAAGAATGTGGCCGCGGTCTTCATCACCGCGTCGCTGCCGCCGTTTGCGCGGCCCGGCGCAACGCTGGACGTTACGGTTTCATCCGCGGGCGATGCGAAGAGCCTGGAAGGCGGAGTGCTGCTGATGAGTGCGCTGCATGGGCCGGACGGGCAGGTCTACGCCGAGGCGCAGGGTGCGCTGATCGTGGGCGGATATTCCGTTGGCACCGGGGCGAATGGCAAGCAGGAGAACTCGCCGACCGTGGGCATTGTTCCGAACGGAGGCATCGTGGAGCGCGACACGGCTGTCGATCTACATGAGTTCAAGGTGGTCTCGCTGCTGTTGCGCAATCCCGACTTCACCACGGCCCGGCAGATTGCGGATGCCATCAATCAGGAGTTTCATAAGACTGTTGCGAGCGCGCTCGACAGCACGCGCGTGGACGTTTCGGTTGCCGATGCCGGCGAGGAATCGGTCCCCGTTTTGATTTCGCGGGTGCAGAATCTTGCGCTCAGCGTGCACACGCCGGCGCGGATCGTGGTGAACGAGCGCACCGGGACTATCGTTCTGGGCGGAGACGTGAAGCTCACGCCGGTTTCGGTCATTCACGGAAATCTGTCCATTCAGGTGGTCACATCGTATGCCGTGGCGCCCATTCCCGGCGCTCCGATTTGGAATGGACCGGGTTACCGTGGTGGGGACCAGCGGCTTTCCAGTTCACCTTCTGGCGGACAAGGACCCAACGGGCAAGGACCATCTGGACAAGGAACGGCCGGGCAAGGAC
>JBAUCP010000659.1:0-7735 GCA_049677625.1 Occallatibacter sp.
CAACATAAGTAACGTTGTTCTGCGTGTCCGCCACCACCTGATTGAGAACCACCGCGTCCCACTGCTCGTTCGGAGTGCTGCTCGGCGTCCACTCCTCGCGCTCCAGCCCAAGAATCAACAACGCGTCGCCGGGATTGAGCTGCGTGGATGTGCCCGCTAGATACATGCTCGATCCGCCCGGCGGAGTCCACAGATTGGCCGACTGCACTGGCAACGCATTCCAGTCCGGCTTGGCCGGAATGTCGGCCGAGGTCTCGAACGTCTGCGCCGTCTGCCCTTGCGCCGGCACGCTCTGCACCTGCGTGCCCTGCGGAATCGTGATTGCCGGCGTGGATGGATTCACCGGCTGCCCCACCACGGCCTTGAGCGTGAAGGCAAGATACGTGAGCGCAGCCACGCCCGGCGCGGGCTGATAGCCGATCAACCGCGACAGCTCGATGAGCGACCGCAGTTGCGTGGCCGTTCGCAGATAGCTCTCGTTCGCCAGCCGCTCCTGATAAAACGTCAGGATGTCGAGCATCACGGACGCAGCGTCGAGCAGCGCGATGCTGAAGTCGTCGTCATCGCGCGTCTTCAACAGCGACAGCGCCGGATACTCCGAGCTTGAAAGCCGCGCCAGCATCGACTGGTTGAACGTGGCCCATGTTCCCGTGCGGTACGCGATCGCCGGCAGGCCGGGCAGATTGCTCTCGCCCTGCGGAGTCTCAACCGCGACTCCGGCGCAGCATCCGCACGTGCAACCCGATGTGCCTGCGCAGCTCATAGGCCTCTCACTTTCCACCCTGCATTACCAGCGTCAACTGGCCGTGATTGGGATAACTGGGATCGTTGTCCATTTGCGCAATCTGCAAGGCTCCGAGAGGAATCTCGCCGCGTTTCAGATAACTTTTCGTCGCTACGCCCTGCGGCTGAAACACACTCGCAGTCACTGAAGTCACTCCCGCAACCTGCCGCGCGGCCGCATAAATCGGGCTCAGATACACCGTCTCGCCAAACGAAAAACTGTCCGGATTGAAGTATCCCGGCTGCCCATTGGCCTGCAACTGGCTGCCCAGCACAGCGAGCAGCGCCTGCTTCACGTCCGCCTGAAAATAATCCGGATCGACGCACACCGTGAGCTTGATCTCGAGCGGCACATACTGCGGCGACTCAAGCTGCACATCCTGTCCGGCCAGGCGATAGCGATTTACAAGCCGCGTGAGCGCCTTCTGCAATGCGGGCGTAAGATTACCGGCATTCTCGGGTTCAGCCGCGATGAACACCGTGTACCAGCTTCCGGTCCAGCGCAGTTCCGCAACCGCCTGCTTCACCTGCGTATTGCTTTCGGTCACCGACTCGTAATCCGCCATGCTCACCGCGCGCTCCTGCGTCATAAACGCCTGCGGCGCGCGCCTGCAGATCTGATCGCAAGTCTCCGGGTCCACACCTCCCGCTGCCGGCAGCGGATTCGTGCACGCCTGAATGCGCGGATCGCCGGCAAAATAAGTCAGGCTCTCCGCACCTACGTTGCCCGCCGTCCCATTGCCGATGCGATACGAAGCGGTGAACACCGTGCCGCTGTCCGGAAATCTGCCATTGGTGTTGTCTCCGAAACGGAGCCGCGCCACGCCATTCGACTCAATCTCGACCACAAAGTTCGCATCCTCCGGTCCACTCTCCAAAAGATCGGGCAGCGGCGTCCATGTTGTCACCGTCTCGTCATACGTGCCCTTAAGCGTGATCGACGGCGTCGCCTCGCTCGCGTCGTAATTCATCAGGTCGAATGCGGAGAGGCTCAGGCTCGGCTGCTCGGCAAAACTCTCCACTGAGATCAACACCGAGCCGTCATTAAAGATGGTGGCAACCGTTCCCAGCGAAAGATCGTTGAACTGCTCCATCAAAACCGGCGTCTGCGCGCCCACGCCGCCCGACGGCGGATTGTAGACAACCAGCAGATTGAACTCCGTGGGCTCTTGTTGATTGCCCTGCGCCAGCACGCCAAAGTTCGGCGGCCACGAGAGCGGATTCACTGCCTCTACCGTCAGATAATTCGCGCCAAACGCGTCTGTCAGCTCGACGGCTCCTGTATTCGTCAGCCGCTCGGGATCTGGCGGAAACCCATTCGGCATCGCGCCCGGCGTAAAGCTCGCGGGAACCTGAATCAGCTTCGAATACATATTGATCTGCGTCTTCGCGTAATTCATGTCCGTCGTCGTCAACGACAGATTCGTGAACGACTCAAGAACCACCGGCCCCGTTACGCCCGTCGGCCCTCCCGGCGGAATGTAAACCACGCTGAGATCGAAGTTGCCCGCGTGCACTGCATTCTTTTCCGCTGCAATGCCGAAGTACTGCGGCCACGCCCACGGCTCGTCGGCCGCAACCGCAAGACTCGTGGAGCCATCCGCATCGTTCAGCAAAACGTATCCGGCCGTGAGCAGTTGCACGATGCCCGGTGTCACCGGCGCTTCCGCAATCGCGAGCGGTATGGCCTGCGTGATGGGACTGTCTTTGAGCTGCGGCCAGTAGCGCACCGGGAGCGCACTTGCAGGCGTGGGGCTGCACCGATTCTGCGCCGCATTCGGCGGCTGAAAGAGCTCGGGCTCCGGAACCGTGCCAAACGAAACGCATTGGAACGAAAGCCCCTGATCGGCAAGCACCACGTTGCCCAGCACCACGCTCACATCTGTCAGCGTCTGCTCATCTCCGCTCGCGTTGATGAATGTTGACGAGATGCACACCGGAAACGTGAGCGCGTCGTCTGCTGACCACTGAATCTCCGTCACCGGAGTCGGCTGCTGCGAGACCGAGACGATCGGCTTGCCCGTGCCTTGCTCAAACAGCGGATCAACCAGCGTTTGTCCCTGTGCGTTCTGAGTCGTCACCTGCGTGAGCCGCACCGCGCAGCGATGCCGCAGGTCCGCGTCGGCTGGATTGCCTGTCTGCGGCCCCAGCACCTCCTCGAAGATCAACACGTCGCCCGGCTGCAGATTCGCATACGTGCCGCGCAGCGTCGCCTCTGTCGCGCCCTGTGGCAGGCAGCAGTTCGCGTCGCCCCAGGTGTAGAAATGCATCTCATTGTGCTCGGGAAAGAGCTCCGCATTCTGCATCGGCTCAAACGCAATCACGCCCGCTACAAGCGCAGCCTCCTCATTGCCCGCACCCACGGCCAGGCTCGACGGCATCCCCGGCGCAAAGGTGTAGAAACGCGTCACCGTCTTATCCAACAGGAAGGGCATCGATGCCTGCACCTGCACCCAAGCGCGCGCATTCGCTCCGTCGTGCACAAAGTAGTCCACCAGCCGCGCATGCCGGCGCAGCGAGATGCGGCTCCGCGCCGTTTCGATATACGCTTCAGTCGCCACCGCGTCCTGCTGATAGCTCAGGTAATCGCCCACATACGCAATCACCTCGGCCAGCGCCACGCCCATGTCCGCTTCGGCCGACCCGCCCCAGTTCGGCATCAGCTGATTGAGCCGGTCCAGCAGAATCGTCCGAAACGACCCATAATCCTTGGCCAGATAATTGATCGGCGGCGGAGTCAGTTGCTCTGGAGGGCAGTCGCATGGCGGAGGCGCGCAATCGAAATCGTTCGGGCACTCCACCTTGAAGCTGAACTCGACCTCAGATAATATTGGATCGAAACCGCTCAGCACCTCCGTCACCTGGAACGGATCTTCGCTGGCCTGCGCCGCGCCGTTCACCAGCCGCAGCACATACGGCGAAAAATCCCCTGCAGCGCTGGTGCGCACGACAAGCACATTGTCCTTGTCCGCAAAGCTCGCAAAGTAGCTCTGCTCCCACGCGTTCGTAATCGGCGCAGCCGGCGGCGCGCTGGCGGGCGCAACCCATAGCGCGGTGATTCCGGTAATGCTTTCGCCGCCTGTAATCAGAATGTTGCTGGCCGCAAGACTCGAAGGCAGCGGCAGCGGATTCAGGCAATGCACCAGCAGCGTCTGCTGCCGCGGGCTGTTGTGGCCAATCGCCTCGCGGTCGATCACTTCGAGATAATCGATCCCGTTCAGCGTCGGATTGCCCTTCACCGCGGCCTTGCGATTCTCGTTACAGCAGTTGTAGATCATTGCGGACCTCCATACACATAGGTCTGCACCTGGGTCACGTCGCTATTGAGCGGCGTGTAAGTCACTGACACCGTAAGCGTGGCCTCATCCACTTGCGCCACCACCGACTGCACCTTGATGTAGTTGCTCAGCCACTTCTGCAGCGCCGCCTGCACGCTGAACTGCGTGGCCGCGGCCATCTCCATGCTGTTGGGCGCAAACGGAAGCTGCAGCAATCCGCTCCCGAAGTCCGGCAGGTTCACGCGCTCGCCCGGCGAAGTGAACAGCACCTGCTCCACCAGTTGGCGCACGTAGTCCTGCCCCGGATCGGCAGTGCGCCCGCGGCCGTCGAATTGGAAAGGAAAATTGACGTTCGTGCTCATCTCATCGCATCCCGCTTACGTTGCCATCACCAGTGTCTGCGCCATCACCGGGACCATCGGTGTCCCGGTAGGAACGCAGACGGAAACGCCGGTCATAATCGCCACCGGCTGCCCCTGCGAAAGAACACACTGCGAGCCCACGACCCACTGCCCCGTTACGCAAGGCCCGTTGCCCGCGGGAGGAACAAACACGCATCCCGCAATCGCATACGGTGCGGCGATGGTCGTAATCGGCATTCCCGATACAAACACCACCGGGCTCGGCATGGTGGGAATCGCCTGCCCGCCATGCGCGCACAACACAACCGCTCCCATATGCAAAATCGGTCCTGGCATCCTCTCTCCTCTACGGCCCCACAATCGTGAGCGCGGTCAGATTGATCGCAACCGTTGGCCCGATCAGCGTGATCGTTGCTCCCTGCCCGTTGCTGATATAAATTCCCGTCTCGTTGATCACCAGCATGGCCCCGCTTGCGCCTTTCAATACAATCCCGCCCGTCGCCGGCGTGGGCGCCGAATCGCTCAGCAGCATCATGTTCTGCCCCGGCGTCTGCAACACGATGTTCCCGCCCGGCGGAATGGCCGGCGGCGCGAGCGCAAACACTGGCACATCGGCGGCGCTACCCCAGAATCCGCCTGCCCAGATCGGATAATCGGGATTGCCCTGCTCGAACTCCACCCACACCTGCGAGCCGATGTCCGGCACAATAAACATTCCTGATTGAATCCCTGCAGCCGGCACGCACGGCATCGCCCAGCTTGACGGCGTCTCGCCCAGCACATCCGGGCACTGCAGCAGCACGCGCCCCATCTGCAGCGGATCGATATTCTCGATCACCGTCCCGCGGTACTTGCCGTAGAACTTCCTCGAATTGCCGCCCGGTGTTGGATCCTGTGGGCTCATACGTTCACCGTTGGAACCGTTGAAACCAGTCCGTTCCTCGTCAAAGTAAAGTTCTGTTTGTACTCGCCGCGCTTGATCTTGTGCGTCACGCTCTTTACGTAGTAGAGGCCGTCAAACGCAGGCCCCGCGCCGCGCACGCCCACCAGTCCGCGCGGGCTCAGGACGCCTCCATAGCGCGTCACGTCAAGACTTCCCTCGCAGGTCACAGCCTCCGCGTAGTCGGCGGCGGCGGCCAGGCCCATCATGATCGCCTGCGGAATCGGCATCTTCGCCAGATCGTCGCGGAAAGGCTTGAGATCGGGCGGAATCAGATTCGTCGGAAACGGCGGAATAAGACCCAGCGGCGGATTCAGCGGCGTAACCGGCGGAATCGGAATCGGAATGCTCAGGCCCGTCTCCTGAATGTAGATGTAGACCAGCGGAATCTTGTTCTTCTCCTGATCGAAGGTGAAGTGCATGCCCTCGACATTCGTGTACGCGTCCATGTCGATGTTGAGCGCCGGCTGCGGCACACCCACCTTCACCTGCGGACCCCAGTACGCCTTGTTGGTTCCGGCCACCGGACCCGCGGCGATATAGAACACGTACCCTACCTGCTCCGCGAGATAGCGAATGTACTGCAAATCGGTTCCCTGCTGGCTCGGTATCTGCTCCACCGGAATCGGAATGTTGATCATCACGCTCGGAATGATGATGGGAATGATGCCGAACAACGCGTACTTCGCCAACAGCAGCGCCACGCGCGCCTCCGGCGGGCACGCTGGAAACGGAAACCCGCTCCAGTCCGACTGATCCATCAGCGCCGTAAGATCCTTGCCCGTAACCGTCAGCGTGGAGTTCGATCCCTTGTCGCCCGGCGAAATCTGATTGTTGGTAATCACGCCATCGATCAGCACACTGGCCTGCCCGTTCACCGTCGCAATCAGAATCACGCGCATGAACAGGAGCGGCATGCCGCCCGTGAGCAGGAAGAGAATATTGAGCGGCGACTGCTTGTCGATCGAGAAGATAAGCTGGAACCCGCTCTGGCCCACGTCTTCGATCTTCACCTCCACTTCCGACAGAGCTTCGAGCACAGTGCTCGGCACTGGCGCCGGAACCACCGGCCCGATCATCAGCGTGAGTTGAACGCTCTTAAGCAACACTGGGAGCTCCCGGCACGCCCTGCGGCATGGTAATCGCCACCACGCTGCCCGGCGCGGCAATCAGTGCGTTGGGACGAATCGCCCCATTGGCATCGCAAAGCAGCCAGAACATCAGCGGATCGCCCAGGTACCTCGCGGCAATCAGATCGAGCCGGTCGCTGCGCGTCACCGTGTGCTGCGCCACAGTCGCATAGTTCGGCGCGCCCGGCTGCGGCACAAACCGCCGCGCCAGATACGCAATCACCTGCCCGTTCGGCGCCGTATATTGCAGCGTCGGCGAGTTGTAATAGCGGCTGTCCGTGGGAAAACTGACTGACGGCACCACGCCTGCCTGAATCAACGCCTGTAGCGGATAGTTCATGGCAATCCTCCAAGTCCCAGAACGGTGAGCGCCACCGATTGCGCCTGCGACGCGAGCTGCTCCTTGTTGCTCAAATACGCCATGAACATCCGCCCGCCCGGATGCTCAAAGCCGAGATCGTCCACCGTAAGCACGCGCAGCCCGAGGCTCACCTTGGCGCGAATCGGATTGAGCGACGTGTCGAAGAACTCTTCCGTGATGGAAAACTCCGTAAGCCGCACCGGCACCACGCGGCTCTTGCTCCACACAAACAGCGTCAGCGGCTGCTCGAGCGGAATAATCTCGAGCGTCCCCGCATTGGCCATTGCATCGTCGGCCAGCAGTGTCTCCACGGTCGGATTGATCAGCATCTCAAGCTGCGCCAACTGCGGCTGCAAGCCGAACTGCACCGCCAGCGGATACTGGTTCGGAAATTCGAGCTGATCGGTAGCATCCAGCTCCGCTTCGAGCTTGATGGTCTCGATCGCCGGCCCGCGCAGCCGCAGCGCATCCACGCGCACCCCATCCTGCCCGCCCGGCATCGACTGAATCTGCAGCGAGCGCGTGAGCGTATCGGGGTTATACTGCAGCGCAATCACGCTCTGCACCGCGGATGTATCCACGTCCATGGTCACAATGCCGCCCTTGACCAGCCGCGGCGAAATGGGTGATGTGCTCAAGCGAACTGAACTCCCTTCGGCCACAAACCGTCGTACCTGCCTTCAGCGATAAATCCTGGTCGCTGGAATGACCGTGCCACCGAATTTAGCTCATCTTGGACTGACTGATTTCTCATCGTGTGACTCCTCATCGCAGGTTATTGGTACTTCTTGTTCTGCAAGAGCTCTGCGAATCGAGCGAGCACCGCGGCGGATCCACCGGGCGGAGACTCTTCGAGGGCTTCTGCGAGATCCTGGTAGTAA
>JBAUCP010000660.1:0-7953 GCA_049677625.1 Occallatibacter sp.
TATCTGTTTAAAGTCCACATCGCGCGCGCATTGCAGCCGCGCCCTTAGCACGCCCGTGGCGCCGGGCACACGCACCGGATCGGCAAGCCGCTCCGGCTGCCGCCATTCGCACTCCCCCACCGTGAACGGCCAAAGCTCCACCGGATACGCCGTCCTGAAGCGGCAGGGCTGCCCATCCACCAGGCGCTTGGTAGCCAGCGGCGTTCCCGCCGGCATCACCTGTCCCGCGGTCTGCTTGCCCTGCTCCGGGTCCACCTGGCACTCCACGATAGTCATCGATGGGATGGGCCGCAGGTAGTGCGGCGCCACAATGCCCAGCAGCGCCGACGTTACCTCGGGAAAATCGTCGTCCACGCGCAGATGAATGCGCGCCGCCAGAAACGCGAATCCCTCCAGCAGCCGCTCCACATGCGGATCGTCGCAGCGGTCCGGCTCCAGAAGCAGCCGGCTGGCCACGCGCGGATATTTTTCGGCGAACTTGCCCCCCAACTGGCGAAGGTACGCCAGCTCGCGCTCGTAGTATTCAAGCAGTTCTTCGCGCATGGGTCACTTCACTTTGTATTCGCCGCTGGTGAGTTCGAGCACCGTATCGAAGGAGATCTCTTCCGGCGCCGGATCGAGCTTCATGTTGCCCTCGATGTGGAAGCGCAGCCGCCGGTCGGTGGTGTCGGAGCCTTCCAGGGTCACGCGCACGTCCATCAGGCGCGGCTCGAAGTTGCGCAGGCAGGTCTCGATGGCAAGGCGCAGCGTGCGGTGGTCGGCGGCGTTGGACAATCCGAGCTGACTGATGTCGGGCAGGCCGTAGTTGATGACCGAAGCTTTTGCCGCCGGATACCCGGCAAGCTCAGGCAGCGGCGGCTGCCGCGTATTCATCAGCCACTCAAGGTCGCGCTTGAGCGCGTCGCGAAAAAAGCGCGTCGACTGGGACCGCGTAGCCGGCCAGTCCTCGACCTCCATCAGCCGGTCGAGTATCGATTGCGTCACCAGCGTCTCTGTGTTTGCGCGCGCCAACCTTCCCTGCTCCTTTCATATCACCGCGAAACATCCATGGCTGCGATCGGATCGATGCGGCACAACCTGTTGAAGATGGTCTCGCGCATGCCGCCGCCGTCCGATCCGTCAAGACACTTGAGCAGCAGCGCAAGCGGAGGCGCAATCATCTCGGACGCCTCCCACTCTTCGAGCTGGCGCTGGTCAATCTCCTTCACCAGCTCATCGAGCACCGGGTACGCCACCTTGCCTTGTCCGGCGCCCACGCAAAGCTGCGCAATCTGCAGCCGCCGCAGGAACCGGGCCCGTCCGCTCGGCTGCTGCGCCGCGTCGCGCATCAATAATTGAATGGCCTGGGGCAGGTGCCCGCGCGCCATCAGTTCGCGCGCCGTATCCAGCACGTCCGGGGGCGCGTTCTCCTGTGCCTGCTGCGACTGCGACGCATAGGAAGCCGGCTCGGGCTCCCGTTGAACCTCTACAATCACCGGCTCCGGCGGCTTGGGAATCACCATCTCCTCCAGCCACCTCTGCGTCTCGGGATTCGCAGTGGGCGTATCGTCGCTCATGGTCCAGGTGGGAATCTCGGGAATGTCCTTGAGCAGCCCCTGCAGCATGGCGATGACGGCGGCCGAGATCGCCGGATAGCTGGACTCGTAGCTCGCTTTCCATATATAGCGCTGCACATCGAGCCAGCCGCGGCCACAGGGCTCGCCGGCTGCGGCAATCGCCTCCGCCAGCAGCTCGCCCCAGTTCGACTCCGACGCCAGCCGCTTCAGGTTCTGCCGCTTTTCGGTCGCCGGCGGCGCCAGAAAATCCCATGCCGGATAGCTGCCCGCCTCGCGGGTCTCCGCAAACCGCAGCGCCGCCTGCAGCATGTAGGCCACGGGGCTCGAAGGATTGTCTTTCTGCAGGAACTTTGCGCAGGCCTGGATGCGCGCGAAGGCGTCGTCCTTGTCCACCGGCTCGGCGGACATGGATTTCGAAGACTTGGCTCGTGCAGCGGGCGCGGCCTCAGCCTGAACCTCCGGCGCAGCTTCCACTTCCGGCTCCGGCTCCTCGACCGCTTCTTCGGCAACCGGCGCATCGGGCTCGGTCTTGCGCTTCTCGTTCAGCAGCCCGGTGACCACCTGGCCAACCTCTTCGAGCGCGGTGCGCAGCTTGCTGAAGCCCGGTCCGTCGTCTCCGTACTTCCGCTCGCAGAAGACCTGCAGCTCCTCCACGGTCTCAAGAGAGGATTGGAACGAGGTTTCCAACTGCACGTACCAGGACTTGGGCGTGGAGTTGAGCGACTTATCGAAATCTTCCGCGGTGGGCTTGCCGTCGGCGATGGCCTGCTCGCGCGCCTGGGTCTTGGCGTCGTTGTACTGGGCGTCGGCCTCGTAGCCGATGGCGCGCGAATCCCTGTACTGGAAATAATTGAGGCCGTCGCGGGTAATCGGGGCCTCGCGCAGAATGGCCGAGATGCGGTTCGCCGCCCACTCGATGGGAACCGCGCGCATGCCGGCGTCGCCGTCCTCAATCTCCGGATAGAGGGTATCCCAGAACTGCTCCTGCAGGTCCTGCAAGAGCTTGAGGCAAGGCTGGATCAGCCCGATGCCCTCTTTCTTGACATATGCTTCCGACAGCCACGCGGCCAGTTGCAGATCTTTGCTTTTGTTGGCCAGCGCCTCGCCGCCGAGCTTGATGACCAGATTGTAATCGGCCTTCTTGATGGTGCGGGCCCAGGCCCCGGATGGGAGCGTATCGTCGTCTTCGGTGCGCGCTTCCTTGATCTGGTCGTAGACCTTCTCGTAGCGCAGATTTGCCCCGGAAGGATTATCGCCGGCAATCGGATTCAGCAGATCATCACGCAGTGGCACTTTCAGCCCTTTCGCCGGCGTGATCGAAGCTGAGTTTCCGCATCTCCAGGAACGGCATCTCCTCTTCTCCGCACAGCAGCAGCTTCTGGCCGGAGGGAAGTGATCCGTATTCCGCGTCGTCCTGCCACACCGTGGTACGGCCCAGTCGCACCGCATCGTCGGAATGCTTCCACGAGAGCGGTGCAATCACTGGTAGCAGGACCTCGCCGAGATCCTGCAAACGAAAATCCGCGGTCGTATGCAGGATCGCGGGTATCCACAGCAGGTCGCGGAGACGCTTGGGGGGCTCAGTCTCGATCGCCTCGATGTAGGCATAGGGAATCCATGTATAACTTCCGGCAATGAAGGCTTCAAGATTCGCACCGATGCGAGGATCGGCGTCCGCGAAGCCGTTAAATTTTTCGCCGTTCAGCTCGCCCGAGGGGGACGGATGCGCCGATCCCACCGGTAACGCGCTACGCGCGAACATACCCTGCCGCTCCCGTTCGGCATGCAGCGCGGAGCGATAGAGCATCACCCCGGCTGCGGCCTGGGGACTGGCGTCGGAGAGCACATTCAGATGCTTTTCAGCCCGGTCGTAGTCTCCGGCAAAACATAAAAGTTCGAACAGAAAAATGCGGCGCTTGGCGTCGAGCGGCTGCTTTTTCAACTCGTCGCCAAGCGCTTCGATTGCCGCCTGTAGATTTCCTGCCCGGTAAAGAGATAGCGCGTCCATACGCGGGCCACCTTACGATAGTTTGTTTTCCTTCGTGTTGTAGGTCACCGCGCCGGTGCTGGTCACGTTGCCCTGCTCGTTCTGCGTGGAGTAGTCGATCTTGATTTCGTTGTAGCTGAACGACACGGCGACGGTTGGAATCTCGCTGGACCCCGACATCTGCAGGCTGCTGACGAACAGCTCCTTGAAGTCAACCTTCAGATAGGGCTTGCCGTCGGCGCCGGACTTGATCGCGCTCATGGTGCCGGTCTTGATGTGCGTGCCCGCTCCGATCGACTTGAAGAACTTGGGCGTCGACTTGTCGAAGTAGCACATGATCGAGAAATCCGACAGGTCGGCCTTGCCTGCGCCCGAACCGCCGGTGCCGGCAACAGACGATACCTGGGACGCACCCCAGCTCCAGCTCATAAGCTGTATCTCGTTTTTGTGGTTGGAATCGGCGGCTTCGCCGTCGATCCCCTCTAGTTTCAGAAAATAATCAACTGCCATCGTTTGCTCCTCTCAACCGGCAACCGCGTTCATCGCCTTGCCGCGTTAGCTTGCGCCAGCTAAATAGTCTTTCCGTTATTTCCGCGCCGATGCGGGCAGGTCGGCCACCAGACGAAGCGAAACAGAGAGCTCGTCGAGTTGGAAATGCGGCTTCAGAAATGCTACTGCACGATACGCTCCAGGCTTTCCCGGAACCTCGGAGACCTGGATGGCTGCCTCGCGCAGCGGATGGCTCGCCTTGGCCGCCTGCGACGCGTTGTCGTCGGAGACCACGTAGTTGCTGATCCACTGGTTGAGAAACTTTTCGCAGTCCTGGCGGGTCATAAAGCTCCCGATCTTGTCGCGCATCATCGCCTTCAGGTAATGCGCGAAGCGCGACATGGCCAGGATGTAGGGCAGTTGCGAGGAAAGGCGGGCATTGGCGTTGGCCGCTTCTTTGTCGTAGAGCTTCGGCTTGTTGGCCGTCTGCACGCTGAAGAAGGCCGCATAGTCGGTCCCCTTGCAGTGCACCAGCGGCACCAGTCCCTGGTCGGCAAGCTCTTTTTCGCGGCGGTCGGTGATCGCCACTTCGGTGGGGCACTTCAGCGCCACGTCGCCCTCGTCGGTGCGGAAGGTGTGCGCCGGCAGTCCCTCTACCAGGCCGCCGCCCTCCACGCCGCGGATCGAAGCGCACCATCCGTACTTGGAGAACGAATTGGTGAGCCGCGCCGCCAGACCGAAGGCCGCGTTGCCCCACAGGTACTTGGAGTGATCGCTGCCATCCACCGCTTCTTCGTAGTCAAAGGCATCGATCTGCTTGGTGTCTTTGCCGTAGGGCAGGCGCATGAGAATGTGCGGCAGCGTCAGCGCCACGTAGCGCGAGTCGTCCGACTGGCGGAAGCTCTTCCACTTCGCGTACTCGGTGGAGTCGAAGATCTTGCCGATGTCGCGCGGCGCGCCCAGTTGCGTGTAGCTGCTCAGGTTGAGCAGGTCGGCGCTGGCGGCCGACATGAACGGCGCGTGGGCAGCCGAGGCAACCTGGGAGATGCGCTCCAGTAACTCGATGTCCTCCGGCCCGCGGCCGAACTCGTAGTCGCCGGTCAGCGCCGCAAAAGGCGCGCCGCCGAATACGCCGAACTCCTCTTCGTAGACCTTCTTGAAGAGAGCGCTCTGGTCGAACTCCGGCGCGCGCTGCAGATCCTTGAGCAGCTCGCGCTTGCTGGCGTTGAGCACCTTGATCTTCAGCATGTCGTTGGTTTCAGACTGGTCGATCAGGTACTTGATGCCGCGCCAGGTTCCTTCCAGCTTCTGGAAGGCCGGATAGTGCAGCACCTCGTTCAACTGGATGGAGATGAGCCGGTCAATCTGCGCAATGCGGGCCTGGATGCTGGCCTCCGCGTCGCGCGTCAGCGTCATGTGCCCTTCGAGCACCTGGCTGACGAACTCCTTGACCATGTCGCGGCCGCGCTCCAGGGTTGCCGCGTCCCGGTTAAACCGGCCCGAGGCCACAATCTGATCGAGCAGGCCCTGTTCTTCCTGAGTCGTTGTTGTTGCGCTGGCTGCCGCTGCAGCTGCCTCTTGTGCGCTCATTCGGCACCTCCGCCTTTACCCAGTTCCGCCTTCAGCTTCTCGCGCGACTCCGTATTGGAGACCGCCTCGAACAACGCCTCGTCCAGCTTGTCGTTGCCCTGCAGGCTGCCGCGCAGATCCGACAGCCGGGTGCGCAGATCGAGCAGCTCCTTGAGCGGCCCCACCTGCTTGGCCACGTTTTCGGGCGAAAAATCGTCCAGGCTCTCGAATTTGAGGTTGACGCTGATCTGCCCCGCATTCGGATCGTCGCTCAGCTTGTTGGCAACCGAATATGCCAGGTGCGGCTGCATGCCTTTGAGCACGGTGTCGAAGTTGTCGGGGTTGATCTCGACAAATTTGCGATCTTTCAGGGCCGCGAGAGGCTGCTCGGGCTGCCCGGTCAGATCTCCAAGAACGCCCATCACGAAGGGCAGTTCCTTCAGCTCGATTGCGTCGCCGATCTCGACGTCATAGGTGATATGCACGCGTGGTGAACGGACGCGATCGAGTTTATGCTGTGTGCTTTCTTTGGCCATATTGATCCCCTCAGGGCCCCTTGCGCGCGGAAGACGCGCCGCAATTTCTAGTGTCAGTTACCGGGTTCGGTTATCAAGAAATCCAGACCGGAGTAGCTATTGCCAGGTGTTCGATATAGAACGCGAGAACTTATGTCGATGTCAGGGAGGTCCTTGCGTCCGAATCGGGAGCGAGTTGATTATTGAATGAGAAGGAATCGGTGTCAAGTCAAAAAGCGGCTTACAGAAGTACCGTTAGCCCATAGTGTTGGTTTCCTGCAGATCGTTTCACCGATTTTTTCAGACAGCGCGCGCGGGCACTCCTTACCGTGCCTCAGGTATACTCGTTTCCCGGGCAGAATGAAAACATGAGACACCTACAGCCAGTCGTGTGGTCAAAGGGCGTGTTCCTGTCGCCGCAGCATCTGCAGGCCCAGGACCGCTTCTTTGAAGACACTCTCCGCTTCCTCTCGGGCGCCCTGTCCTATCGCAACTGGGGCTTCGCCTCTCTGCAGATTGACGCAGCCGGCCTGAGCCAGGGAAGCCTCAAGGTGACTGAAGCCGCGGGCATCTTTCCCGACGGCCTCATGCTCGACATGCCGGCCTCCGATGCGCCGCCGGCCTCGCGCACGCTCGACGAGTGCTTCTCGGATCATCGAACCTCCTGCGCGTTCTTTCTGGCCGTGCCCCAGGACCGTCCCGGCGGCATCAACGTCGCCCTGCAGCGCGGCGGCGCCAGCACCCGCTTCTACTCCGAGCTGCAGATGCTGCGCGATGAAAACAGCTCGGGCGTGGAAAAGCCGGTTTCGCTGGCTCGCAAAAACCTGCAGATCCTGGCCGAAGGCGAGAACCTCGAGGGCTCCGTGCTGCTTCCGCTGGCGCAGATCGAGCGCACCGAGGCCGGCAGCTATCGCCACGATCCCAAGTTCGTTCCGCCGCTGCTCAATGTCAAAGGCAACGAGCTGCTCACCGGCATTTTGCGCGGCCAGATCGAAACCTTAGTTTCGCGCAGCAGCCAGCTTGCCGGCTCGCGCCGCCAGCGCAACCAGTCGCTGGCCGACTTCAGCGCTTCAGACATCGCCAACTTCTGGCTGCTCTACACCATCAACGTCCATCTTCCCGTCGCGCGCCACATGCTCGACGCTTCTCAGGTGCATCCCGAAGCGCTGTTCCTGCACATGCTGTCGCTGGCCGGAGCGCTCACCACATTTTCACCAAAGTTTGAATCGCGCGACCTGCCCAAATACGAGCACGAAAAGCCCGGCCCCTGCTTCATCGCGCTCGACGCCGCCATCACCGAGCTGCTTGAGACCGTGGTGCCAAGCAACTTCGTTGCCCTGCCGCTCAAGCCGCTGCGCGACTCCATCTACGCCACGGCCATCGACAAGGACAGCTACTTCGAGAACTCGCGCGCCTATCTGGCCATCTCCTCTGACCTGAAGGAAGCGGACCTGATTTCCCGCACGCCCAACCTGACGAAAGTGTGCTCCGCGACGCACATCGAGCAGTTGATTCGCCAGGCGCTGCCCGGCGTCAAGCTCACCCACGTGCCGGTTCCGCCGCGAGCGATTCCGGTCAAGCTGCGCTACCTGTACTTCAGCCTCGATCGCACCGGGCCGGTGTGGGAGTCGGTGGTGCGCGCGCGCAACTTTGCGGTTTACGCGCCGCGCGAAATCCCCAATCCCGAGATGGAGCTCATCTTCCTCTTCGCCAACACCGACTAGGACCGCGGGCTGGCGATTTTGTAATCGTACCCATGAATTCGGGTGCCCCAGGTCCCGATTTTGGGACCTGGGAAAGCACGAATCCGCATCATCCTACACCCACGGCTGAACGC
>JBAUCP010000661.1:0-10820 GCA_049677625.1 Occallatibacter sp.
CCTTCTTCGACCAGGCCGACCGGCTCATTGCGTCGGTCCGATTCATTCAGCAGATGCGCAAGCGGCTCTCGCCGGAGACGCGCACCACGATGGATGAGGTGGGCTCGATTCTGCCCACCGACTGGCATCCGGACGATCCGTACAATCCGGGGCCGCCGATTCCGCCGGCTTACTGGCACGTTTCCGGCGCGCTCTTCGCTTACTTCTACATTGAAGCAGCCAAGCTGGATATCGATGTGCTAGGCGAGTCGCAGCTCGTGGGCTTCCCCTCGCAGTTTCCTTCAGTGACCATGGTGGACTGGAAGACCGGCAAGCCGAATGCGCGCTTCGAGGTGCTGCGGTTGCTCCACGATGCGGCGGTTCCGGGCTCGGAGCGCGTGTCTACAAAATTTTTGGGCGCCGACATCGATGCGCTGGCGTTGAGCGGCCGCTCCGGACGCGTTCTGCTGCTGGTGAACAAGCGCAACCGGCCCATAGTGGTTGAGCTGCCGGCCGAGTTTGCGCACAGCGCTTCGGTTACGGTGGATGAGTCGACCGATGATGCCGAGCCCACGCCCAAAGAGTGGCGCGGAACGACGATGACGCTGGCGCCGTTTGAGGTGACGGCGATTACAGCGAAATGAAAATGGGGACGAAAGCCGGCGGCCTCCGTCCCCCAAGTTCTGCAATCCTTGCGGCAATCAGAACGTGATCTTGGTGTAGAACTGCATCATGCGCGGATCGCCGTAGGACGAGGCGGTGCCAAACGACGATGAACCGGCCGCCCAGCTCGTATTAAGGCTTATTACGTTGGGATGGTTGAGGATGTTGAACGCCTGCGCACCCAGCTTCACGGTCGCCCATTCGCGGATGGCAAAGCCCTTTTCCACGCTGGCGTGGAAGGCGACCTCCTTGGGATCGCGAATGCTGCCCACTTGCGCGGTTCCGAAGAAGCCGTAGGCTGGCCGGGTGAAGTTGCTGGCGCTATAAACCGGCAGCTGATGCTCCGATGTCTTGCCGCTGGTGCCATGCGCGCGCGAGAGCGGTCCTGCAACGTTGGGGCGGGTTGCAAGGCCGGTGGCAAAGGTGGGCGTCTGCGCAAAGCCGCTCTCGACCAGGCCGTAGGAAGCAAAGTTCCATCCGCCCAGCAGCGACTTCATGAGTTCATTCGAGGAGTGACTGAACAACGGCACATCGTAGACAAGCGAGTAGACGAACTCGTCCGGCCGGTCGAAGTCCGGCCGGCCGTATTCGCCGAGCGGGTTGTTCGAGTTCTGGAAGCTGCCGCTCGAACTGTACGCCACCTGTGTGCCGGAGGCGTTGATGTCGCCCAGCGACTTGCTGAAGGTATAGGAAACGTGCGCAGTCAGATCGTGCATCTTTTGCACATAGCCGATGAGCAAGCCGTTGTAGTTTGCCACGCCGAAGCTCGCGCCCGTGGTGACGGAACCGTAGCCCTTGTAGGGCCGGTAATAGAAGCTGTTCACGGGAACCGCCGGATACGCCGTTCCGTTTACAGAGACCGAAGTGGAAGCATTGAGGCATGGATCGAACTGAAAACCCGAGCCAACCTGCGGCGACATGTCGAAGAGCCCCGAGGCGGACATTGCCGATCCCTGCGTGATGCAGGCGGTGTCTCCCGACGAGGTGCCCGCCTGCGGGAAGTTCATGTCCCACTGATTGGTGAAGATGTGCTGCGTGGTCATGCCGGCATATCCGATGGAGACCACTCCTCCCGGAGCGACTTGATGCTCCACCGTGAGGCTGTAGTTGCGGATGGTCGCGGGCCGGTAACCGGGACTGGTGGCGCTCAACGAAGTGAGGCCTGGAGGATTGGGTACAGCGCCTCCGCCGCCGGATGTGGCGCCGGTCGGGTTGGTGAACTCGGTGTTGTTATACGTGGGCTGCTGTACAAACGGGATGTTGCTGAGCAGGTTGGAGGTTTGCAGCAAGCTCACCTGCGTGTAGCCGAATCCGACTCCGCCATGGATCGACGTCTTGCCGTCGTTGGTGAGCCGGTAAGCAAAGCCAAGCCGCGGCGCAAACAATCCTTTCTTCGGCACGGTGAATCCTGCGGGCGTTCCATTGCCGGCGGTCAGCATTCCGTTGTTGCTCAGGTTCGCCGCGGTCGCGTCGTCGGCTTCGAGCGGCTGGTTCTGGCTGTTCAGGTACTGCCAGGTAGTCGACAGGAACCCGTAAGTGGATACCGCGCAGCCGGTCCCGATCGTCGTCTGGCACAGGGCGGGCGACGATGCGGCTGTAAATGCGCTGGGAACAAAGTTCGAGATGTTGTTGCCGTCCATGGCCGGGGCCGTGAAGTAGGACCAGCGCATGCCCAGGTTCAAGGTCAGCCGCGGCGTCACCTTCCAGTCGTCCTGGAAATAGGCCTCGCTCCACTTGTCTCTGAAGCGGCCGTCGCGCTGCAGGTTGGTCTGCTCGTAGCCGAAACCGCAGCCATTGTTTGCGTTGGCCAGGAAGCCGAGCAGGAAGTCGCCGGCCGTATCGCCGGAGTAGTCGCCGTTGATGCAGAAGTTGCCCATGGGGAATGCGCTGGCCGCGTCGGCATGAAGCAGGTTCCACATGTAGGTCATGCCCGCCTGGAGAACGTGGTTGCCTTTCACAAACGAAATATCGTCTGAGAACTCGCCGGTTACATCGTTCGAGTGCGTGGGCAATGCGCCGCCGCCGAGCCAGAACCAGTTCTCCGCGCTGTGCGTGTCGTTGTCCAGGCTGATGTCGGGGATGCGGTTCAGCGGGTCAACTCCCGGAAACTTCTGGTTGATGGTTACGCCGCTCGGCAGTGTGTATTTGCCCAGCAGCAGCGAATAGTACTTTGTGTAGACCGCGCCGAGCCCGGCAACATTGATCAGCCTCGGAGTGATGATCCACTGCCAGCGCAGGAGCGCATTCATGGCCGGGGTATCGGTTCCGGAGTTCGGATTTGGCGCATAGTCGTTGTATCCACGCGTAGCGTTGATCTGCGTGGCTTCTTCGTGCATCACGCGCAGCGTGATGGTGTTGTTCTGGTTCAGGTTGTAGTCGCCGCGATAAAGCTCGTCGTTGACGCTGAACTTTACCGGGTTGTCGTTGAGGTAGTTTTGATTGGTTGTTGTGGCGCTGAGGTTGTAGTTGGGCGCGGGCCAGTAAGCCTTTCCGAGCGCAACGGTGTTAGTGTCCATGCACTGGGGCAGAATCTGGTTATAGTTGCCGGCGCCGCCTTTCTGGGAGATGCAGGCGGCGCCGGAGCCGGCCGCGCCTCCCATGCGCGCGTCCAAAATTGCCTGGTGCGCGGCATCGAGCGATGAGTATGGGTTCATGACCGCGCCGGTTGCCAGCGCTGGCTCCACGCTCAGGTCGCCGTTATAGAACTGGGTGGGAAAGACATTGCGCGCGCCGGACGTGTACGCGTAATGATTCGCCTTCCAGTCTGCTCCCACAAAGAAGAACAGCTTTTTGTGAGCGCTGGAGTCAAATACTTTGGGAATCTCAACGGGACCGCCGAGCGTGATGCCCCAGTCGGTCAGGTGATAGGAGGTCAGCGGAACCGAGCCGTTCTGCAGGAATCCATGCGCAGTGCCATACTCGTTGGTGCGCTCAAAGCCGTATCCGCTGCCGTGATACTGTTCGCCGCCGCTCTTTGTGGTCACCAGCACCTGGCGCCCGGCGAGTCCGTAGCGCGCGCTGTAGTTATCGCCAAGCACGCGCATCTCCGAGATGTGATCGACGACCGGCGTGATGGGCAAGGTGATCTCCGATGACGCAGTCACGTTGTAGACGCCGTCAATCGTGTACATGGTCTCTTCATCGGAGGAGCCGTTGACGACAACATCTGAAGTGATCGCTCCCTGGCCTGCCTGATAAAGATTGTTCGCCCCGTTTACATTGGAGACGCCGGGAATAACCGTGAGCAAGGCCTGAAAGTTGCGCCCGTTGAGCATGATGTTTTGCACTTCCCTGGCGGTAATGGTGCCGCCCGCTTCCGCGCTCTCAGTCTGCACAACCTCGGCGTTCGCTTCCACATTCACCGATTGAGTCTCAGTACCCACGGCGAGCTTCACGTCCAGTCCGCGCCGCTGACCGGGTTCGAGGTGGATGTCGTTGATCTGCTCGACCTTGAAGCCAACCTTTTTTGCGCTGACCGAATAGTCGCCGGGAGCCAGTGACTCTGCCGTGTAGTAGCCCGAGGAGTTGGTAGTCTCGGTTACCGACACACCCGTGGCCTGGTTGGCCACTGTAACCTCAACGCCCGGCACTACGGCTCCCGTGGAATCGGTGACGGTGCCGGTGATGGCGCAACTGGTTGTGTTCTGCGCGTGAACCCACGCGGCTGCACACAGCAGGCTCACTGACACGCTCAGTCGCAGAATTTTTCGTATTGTATCCAGACTCATAGGCCTCCTTCCGCCTGCGTTCCGCACCTGTACCTCTCCGGTTTGAGAACGCAGAATTGCATTTGCGAGGGAACACTACGGAAACCTCGAAATCGGTGTCAAATACGAAATGGGTTTTTGGGCGCGGCGCGAGTCTCTTTGGAGGGTCGCGATCGCTGATGCATTCCCTGGCGTGCAGATTTTTGGGCGGAAGAATCCGCAATGCGGAACGGTTTTCGCATTGCTGCTGCCATTGGATTGCGCCCTGCGCGTGCGGATCGGAGCGCTGGTTTCTCTGTTCTGTGAGCTTCTGTTCCGCTCGCAAAATCCTCATGGAAGGGGCATGATTGCTTGCGAGCGAACACAGCGCCACATAGATAGCCTCTCAGTCGAGCGGGTGCGATTTTGACTGCGGGCCGCGATTCGACTGGCGGCTGCAATGAGCGGCGGGGCAGGCTGAGGCGTCTGGCGCGCACTACCGCGTGGCGCGGGGTTGATTCTCTAGTGTCCGCAGCGGCCGGACGGGCCTTCCGATTCCAAAATCCGGAATGTAAATGCGGGCTCGTCGGGCGGGCTTTGCGGCAGCTCGATGTACAAACCATCGCCTTGCTGACGCCACGCGAGGTTGCCCGCCGAGCCCAGCAGTTGCACGCTGCACACCGGGCCGCTCAGGTATGGATTGCCCTTCCAGAGCGTATGTACGCGCAGTTCACCGCCTGCCGGCCAGCCCAGCGCGATGGCGTAGAGCGCTCCGTTATGCGTGGTAAAGCGGATGTCAGCGGGCGTGAACTCCTGCTTGTCGCTATTCATGGCCGAGCTCGTCACCTTGGTGGGTCCCTCGCCGTAAACCAGCCACGGGCGCGAGCCGTAGATGGCTTCGCCATTGGTGCTGAGCCATGCGCCCATCTGAAGCAGAACCGCGCGAACCTGGCCGGGAATGGTGCCGTCCGACTTCGGGCCGACGTTGAGCAGCAGGTTGCCGTTCTTGCTCACCACGTCGGCCAGTTCGTCGATGAGTGACTTCGCGTCGCGGTATTCATCGTTGTTCACGTAGCCCCAGGAGTGAATGCTCACCGACGTATCGGTCTGCCACGGCAAGAGCCGCAGCGCATCCAGCTTGGCGCGTTCAATATCGAGGACCGCGGCATTCTCAGGAAAGGCATGTTCCTTGTAAGTGAGCACCACGCCCTGCTTACGCTGCGCCGCGGCGTTGTAGTAGTACGCGGCAAACCGCTTCAGGTAAGGACGAAAGGCAGGCTGCCCGATCCACCAGTCGAAATACATAAAGTCAGGATGATATTTGTCCGCGAGCTCCGTGCTGCGCGCGAGCCAGTCATCGAGGAACGCCTTGTCCGGCGGCAGCCAGCGCTCCAGGTGTTCCGGGTCGGGCTCCTTCGAGTCATCATCGCCGGGCAGCGCCATGGGCTCGGCAGGCCCGTAAATGCCCGCATAACGCGGGTCGCGAACGTCGGAGTCGAACTTCATTCCGCTGTGGTACCACCACCAGTGTTCGGCGCGATGCGACGACACTCCAAAGTGCAGTCCGCGCTTGCGCGTGGCCGCTTCGAGCTCGCCTACCACGTCGCGCTTGGGGCCCATCTTCGCTGCGTCCCAGTCAGTTAGCCCCGAGTCGTACATCGGAAAACCGTCGCAGTGCTCGGCCACGGGAACGATGTAACGCGCACCGGCCTGCGCGAAGAGATCAACCCATGCGCCGGCGTCGAAGTGCTCGGCGCGAAACATGGGGATGAAGTCCTTGTACCCGAACTTCGATTCCGGCCCGTAGGTTTCCACCTGGTGTTTGTAGGCCGCACTGCCCTCCTGATACATGTTGCGCGGGTACCACTCGCTTCCGAATGCCGGAACCGAGTAGACACCCCAGTGGATGAAGATGCCGAACTTAGCGTCGCGAAACCAGGCCGGAATGCGATAGGCGCTGAGCGAGTCCCAGTCCGCCTTGAATGGCCCGCTGCGCGCGGCAGCCTGCACGCGATCGAGCTGCCGCTGCACGTTGTGCGCGGTGTTTTGCGCGGGCGCGGGCGTCGCACACAGCGCGGCCAGCGCGGCGCAGGCCATGGCAAGTTGCAATTGAGTGCGGAGGCGGGGGCGATTCATCCCAACAAGCTATCAGATGCAGGCCGTGTTGCACATTGCGCGGTAAAGGCCGGTTGCTGTATCACCGTGTTGATGAATTCGAGAGTTGGTTTCTTCGCGCTCTTTCGCAAACCCGTCCGCTGCACCTTCGCTTTGCTGGTGTGCGCGTGCTCTACGGCGGCACTGCATGCCGCGGCAGACTCACCTGCCGGCGGGTCGCATCTGCTTCGTCCTGCGGCGCTGCGTTGTGATGGGAAGAACGAGCCGCTCGCGGTTGCAGATGCGCATCCCGCATTCTCGTGGCAGTTGAGCGCGGCTTCGCCGTCACTCCATGGCGTGAGCCAGTCAGCCTATCGCGTTCAAGTGGCTGCGGGTGATGGAGACTTTGCCGGAGCGAAGAATCTTCTCTGGGACACGGGCATTGTTTCAAGCTCTGCGACCTCGGGCATCGCTTATGGCGGGCCGGTGCTCGACCCGCAGCGCGCGTACGCGTGGCGCGTGGAAGTGTGGGATGAGCATAGCCATTCAAGCGGATGGAGCGCGGTAGCGCATTGGCGGCAAGCGCCCGTGTGGCGTGCTGCATGGATTGCCGCGCACCTGGATGAAGAGAGCGATCGCGGCGAACCGCTGCCGCTTTTTCGCAAAGCGTTCACGCTCGATCGTACGATTGCACGCGCTACGCTCTACGCCTCAGGGCTTGGGCAGGATGAGCTGCGCATCAATGGGCGCAACGTGGGCCGCAAAGTGGGTGACGACGTGCTCACGCCTGGCTGGAGCGACTACCACAAGACCATCTATTACGACGCATACGATGTAACGGCGCTGCTGCGGCGCGGCCCGAACGCGATGGGCGTAATGCTCGGCGACGGCATGTATCGCGTGCTGCGCACGCCGGGCCGCTACACGAAGTTTGTCGGCAGCTATGGCCAGCTTAAATGCACCGTGCAGCTCAAGATTGATTTCGCGGGCGGCGGATCGGTCGAGATTCTAAGCGATGGCACGTGGAAGACCGCTCCGGGCCCCATCACGTTTTCGTCCGCTTATGGCGGAGAAGATTTCGATGCGCGGCTTGAGCAGCAGGGTTGGGACGAGCCGGGTTTCAATGACGCGGCATGGCGCGCGGCCTCCGTCGTCGCCGGGCCCGGCGGTGAATTGCTGCCCGAGGTTGCGCCGCCCATCCGCGTGATGCACGTCTACGCGCCGGTGAAAGTTACGCATCCAAAGCCGGATCTGCTCGTTTACGATCTGGGCCAGAACTTTGCCGGACGGCCTGCGATCACGGTCACGGGCAGCGCAGGCGCGACGGTCAAACTGATCGGCGGCGAACTGCTCGACAAAAACGGCCTGGTGACGCAGCGCAGCTCGAAGGGCCCACAATGGTATTCCTATACTCTTCGCGGCAAGGGCATTGAAAGCTGGCATCCGCGGTTTAGCTACTGGGGTTTTCGCTATGTGCAGGTGGAAGGCGCATCGACGGCAGCCGGGAATGCAGGCGCGCGCATCCTGAGCCTGCGCGGCGAGGCGACGCACACATCGTCAGATCAAGTGGGCGGATTTTCTTCTTCCGATCCGTTGCTCAACCGCATCCACATGCTCATTCTGTACGCAATCGAGAACAATGCAGTGAGCCTGTTTACCGATTGCCCGCACCGTGAAAAGCTCGGCTGGCTCGAGGAAACACATCTGCTTGCGCCATCGATGCTCTACGACTTCAACTTTGCCGGCCTCTACGCGGCCACTGCGCGCAACATTGCCGATGAACAGCGTACCGCAGGCCCGCAGGCCGGCATGGTTGCCGAGATCGCGCCGCAGTACGTCGTCTTCGATCCGGTCACCAATGCTGTTTTCAACGACTCGCCGGAGTGGGGCAGCGCGGCCGTGCTTG
This sequence comes from Occallatibacter sp., assembly GCA_049677625.1. Taxonomy (GTDB): domain Bacteria; phylum Acidobacteriota; class Terriglobia; order Terriglobales; family Acidobacteriaceae; genus Telmatobacter. The sequence continues at coordinate 8,329 of JBAUCP010000661.1, forward strand.
CGCCGTGGTATGTGTACGAGCGCGACGGCGATCTGCGCTTCCTTAGAGCGCAGTATCCCGTGATGCGCGCTTACACTGCATATCTCGCGACGCGCGTGCACGATGGAATCATCGACTATGGCCTGGGCGACTGGTATGACATCGGTCCCGGCGCGCCCGGTTTTTCCAAGCTCACCAGCCCCGGCGTGACGGCCACTGCCATCTACTACCAGGACCTGAAGGTGTTGGAAAAAGCCGCGGCGCTGCTCGGCAACAAGGATGAGAGCAGCGCGTATGCGCAAAAGGCTGACGCCGTGCGCGCTGCATTCAACGCGCGGTTCTTCGATTCATCGCGCCACAGATACGACAAGGGCAGCCAGACGGCACAGGCTATGCCGCTGGCTCTGGGCATGGCGCCGGGCGGCGAGCGGGCGGGAGTGCTCGATGCGCTGGTTGCCGATATTCGCGCGCATCAGAATCACGTGACAGCGGGCGATATCGGCTACCACTATGTCGTAGACGCGCTGATCGGCGGAGGCCGCTCCGATGTTCTGCTCGACATGCTGGAGCGGACCGATGCGCCAAGTTACGGCTACCAGCTTGCGCAGGGCGCTACTTCTCTCACGGAGGCGTGGGATGCGAATCCCAACAGCTCGCAGGACCACTTTATGCTGGGCGACGCGGAGGAGTGGTTCTATCGTGGCCTTGGCGGCATCAACCTCGATCTCTCGCGCGCCGGAGCGGATCGGCTGATTCTGCATCCCGCGGTTGTGGGCAAGATCGCGTGGGTCCGTACGCATTACGATTCGGCGCTGGGGATGATTGAGAGCGCCTGGCAACGCGGAGCTGCTTCGACTGACTACAGCTTCACGATTCCACCCGGCGCAACGGCTACGATCGAGATCGATTCTGCGTCGCCGAATGAGACGACAATGAACGGTGTTCCAGCCTCCAAAGCAGCGGGAGTTATTTCGGAACACGTCGATGGCAACCAAATCGACTTGGTGGTTGGCTCGGGTGAGTATCGGATACGCGCGGCGAACCCCGCGCCGTGAGCGCACACTCTGCGCTTACCACGGCTTTGAACGGGCCACAGAGATTCCACGCACTTCATGCGGCCATTTGCCTGAGACCGCGCAATAGAAGTGATAGAGCGCGCCGTCGTGGTAGAGGATGCATGGCTTGTGCGCGAAGGTCTCATCCACGGTTCCCGGCGCGCCCACGTCGATCATGATCTCATTCACCTTCTCGAAGTGATACGGATCGCTGCCGAGAGCGAGCAGCTCGCGCGCCTTGCCCTTCCAGTCGAAGCCGAAGTAATACATGCCCCAGAGATCCTTGTGCCGCACGACAAACGGGTTGCTCGCGAAACGCGCGTCCGGAGAGTCGTGCGCGCCGTTGCACAGTACCGGGTTGCCGGCGTAGCGTGTCCATTGCTTCAGGTCGCGCGAAGTGGCTACTCCGCTCTGCTCGTGCCATCCGCCGCCCTCGCTCTTCGGCAGCGTGTCTGTCTTCGCGTTGTAGTAGAGGTAGAAGACGCCGTCGTGCTCGACGAGATTCGGGCGGTAGAGGCCGCCGTGCTCCCATGGCGCGCCGTCCTGCGGAAAGAGGATGGGCTCGGTGAGCTCCCAGTGCAGCAGGTCGTTACTCCACGCAAGGCCGATCACCGCGGAGCCCTGCTCGTAACCGGCGTTGGGATACGCATTCCATGCGCCCAGATAGCGGCTACGGACTTTTTTGAGCTTGCCGGAAGAAGCAAGTCCGTCTTCGCGAACGATGCAGCTCAGCGCCACATTGTAGCGCGTGTACTTCGAGTTCGGGTCGCGGTGCGCCACGCAGGCCACGCGCTCCCAGTTCACCAGATCATGCGAGCGCGCCAGGCCGGTCTGGTAGCCGTTTCCGTCGAAGCCGATATAGAGCATGTGAAACACGCCTTCATGCAGGAAGACGAAGGGATCGTCGACGCTCTTGTTGTCGAATGCGCCCGGATCGGTGGATGCGGTGAGGACCAGCTTGCCGTATTTATACGGCGTGCGAAACGGCGCGATCTGCTGCTCGCTGAACCCTTCGGCAATCAGCCGCGCGCCGCCCAATAGCTGCATGCCCGCGGCAGAGATGCCTAGCCTGGCCGCGAATTGCCGGCGCGTCATTTCAAAACTCATCGAACTCATCCTCAATTCAAATGCTCATGCGGCTCATTGCTGCCCATCTGCTTCCAACACGGCCACGCCCTGAGGCGCGAGATCCACGCTCGTGATCGCCTGTCCGTCATGGAGCAGATCCCTCATCGCTTCAGGCAGCGTGATATGCAACTCCGCGGGGTTTTGCTCCGTGAGATTGTGATTAATGAGGACAAAGACGGTACGCTTTCCATCGATGCGCCGGCAGACCTCAACGCCGGCAGGCACCGCGCTAAACTCCGGCTTTAGCTGCGCGTCGTCTGCAGCCCAGTCGATGACATGCTTCATCAGGTCCGCGTCAAGCACCGCACCCAGGTAGGTGATGCGGCCTTT